>JAPSJS010000045.1 GCA_031178065.1 Altererythrobacter sp. | reverse complement strand
GCCCCACAGCGTCGCCAGCTCCGCCAGAGTCGCGGCGTTCTCGATCCGGTCGAGGTAAGGCTTGGCCGGAGCGAGGCCGGCGGCATCGATCGCGGCGGCATCGAGGAAGGCGTTATAGGCGTCGACGACGCGTTTCTCGTCGGCCGAGAGGCTTGCCGGATCCTTCGCCACGAGTTCGTCGACCAGCGTCTTCACGTCGCTGGTCGATTTCTCGCGCAGCAGGTTGAACGCGCCGAACCGCGAGAACTCGGGCGGCAGCGGGTTGGCTTCGAGCCACTTCTCGTTGGCGTAGGCGAAGAAGTCGTCGCCCGGATCGACGGTCTTGTCGAGGTAGGCGGGATCGAAGCCCCATTCGCCGAAGCTCATCGTCGGCAGCGGGGTTTCCTCCGCCTTGGCGGCGGGCGCGGCAGCGCCGGCATCCTGCGCCAGCGCCGGAACGGCAAGGGTCAAGGCGAGAGCGCTGGCCCCCGCGGCAAGCATGGTGCGGATCATCGTGGAATTCTCCCGGAAATTTTCAGTCAGCCCCAAGGATGCAGAGATCCTCTGCCTCCAGCATAGGCCACGGCGCGCATGCAGCGTCGCCGTTCGTCGGTTTCAGTTGCAACTTCATAGATTGCCGCGGCTGTGCCTCGGCTGAACGCGGGCTCGCACGAGTGTCAGGCGGCTTCGCTGGGGGCGAACTGGAGCGCGGCGAGTCGGCTGTAGAGCCCGCCCGCCTCCGTCAACCGCGCATGCGTGCCCTGCTCGACGATCCGGCCCTCGTCCATCACCACGATCCGGTCGGCGGCGCGCACGGTAGCGAGGCGGTGGGCGATCACAAGCGTCGTGCGCTCCGCCATCAGCCGGTCGAGCGCCTGCTGGACAAGCTGCTCGCTTTCCGCATCGAGCGCGCTGGTCGCCTCGTCGAGCAGGAGGATCGGCGCGTCGCGTAGCAGCGCGCGGGCGATGGCGAGGCGCTGCTGCTGGCCGCCGGAAAGCCGCGTGCCGCTCTCGCCGAGATAAGTGTCGAGCCCCTCGGGAAGTTCGCGCAGGAAACGCTCGGCATTGGCCGCGCGGGCCGCTTCCCAGATGTCCTCGTCGCTCGCATCCCAGGCACCGTAGCGCAGGTTGTCGCGGGCGTTGGCTGAGAACAGCACGCCGTCCTGCGGAACGAGGGCAATGCGCTTGCGTATCTCGGCCGGATCGGCGCTGGTGAGCGGCACGCCGTCGAGCCGGATCGTGCCCGCCTGCGGATCGTAGAACCGCTCTGCGAGCTGGAATACGGTCGACTTGCCCGCGCCCGAAGGACCGACCAGCGCGACGGTTTCGCCCGGCTCGATCTCGAGCGTGAATTCCTTGAGCGCCGGGGTTTCGAGCCGCGTCGGATAGCGGAAGGACACGCCGCGGAACGAGAGGCTGCCGCGCGGCGGCTCGGGCAGCGCGAGCGGGCGCGCCGGCGGGGCGATCGTGGGCTTTTCTTCCAGAAGTTCCTCGAGCCGGCTGGCGGCGCCCGCGCCGCGCAGGAGCTCGCCGTAGACTTCGGTCAGCGCGCCGAAGGCTCCCGCGACCAGAATGCCGGTAATGACGAAGGCGGCGATCGTGCCGCCGCTGATCTCGCCGCTCGTCACTGCGATCGCGCCGCGCCACATGACCAGCGTGATCGCGCCGAAGACGACGAAGATGATCGTCGCGGTCATCACCGCGCGCAGCAGGATGCGGCGTTTCGCTGTGGCGAAAGTGCGTTCCACGGCGACGGCGAAGCGCTCGCCTTCGCGCCTTTCCTGGTTGAACGCCTGGACGATCTTCATCGCCGCGAGCACTTCCGCGATCATTGCCCCGACGTCGGCGATCCGGTCCTGGCTCGAACGCGAGACGTTGCGGATGCGGCGGCCGAAGAGCATGATCGGCAGGATCACGACCGGAATGCCGATCACCAGCCCCACGGTGAGCTGCGGCGCGAGCCAGAACAGATAGGCCGTGCCGCCGACCGCCATCAGCGCGTTGCGCAGCGCGGTCGAGATTGTCGTGCCGACCACCTGCTCGATCAGCGCGGTGTCGGCGGTCATCCGGCTGGCGATCTCCTTCGGGCTGTTCTCCTCGTAGAAGCCGGGCGCGAGGCGCAGCAGGTTGTTCTGCACTTTCAGCCGGATGTCGGCGACCACCCGCTCGCCGAGCCAGCTTACGAAGTAGAACCGCAGCGCCGTGCCGATCGCCAGTACGCCGACGATGACGAGCAGGTACTGGAACCAGCGGGCGATGTCGCCTGGGTCGCCTTGCGCGAAGCCGCGGTCGATGATGAGCTTGAAGCCGTTGGGGATCGCAAGCGTCGCCGCGGCGGTGGTCACCAACGCGACGAGCGCCAGCGCCACGCGGCCGGGGTAGCTCGCCGCCTCGCGAAAGATCATCTTGAGCGGGCCGAGCGTGCGTGCGGGCTTGGTTTCCCGTTCGATCGCCGTGCTGCGACTGAAAAAGCCGCGGCGCGCGGGGCGCGCTTCGGGTTGGGGGGTGTCCGCGTCCATGCGGGGCAGGTAGCGATGCGGCGCGGCAAAATCCACTCATCCGCACGCGCCCCAGGCACGAAAGCGCAAATGATGCGTTGCACAATGCCACGCGACCCGTCAGTGTGCAGTGCACAATCGACAACGACAGCCGTCCGCGGCGGACGCTCCGCAAGGGAAGAACGCGACTTGCTCTATCACGCCTACGAACTGCAGCGCGCCTGGCTCAGCGGCGCGAGCGCGCTCGCCTCGATCGGTGCCGAAGCGCTGTCGAACCCTTATCTGCCGGTGGGCTACATGGGTTTCGGCCAAGTGGGCGCAAGCGCGCTCGAGGTCTTCGCTCATGCCGCAGCCCCGCGCGGCAAGCCCGCGTTCGGGATCGACTTCGTCGAGGTAGCCGGTGAGCCTCGCGCGGTCGAGGAAGCCACGGTGGTCAACCGCCCGTTCGGCGATCTCAAGCGCTTCACCCGCGAAGGGCTGCCTGCCGATGCGCCGAAGCTGCTGATCGTGGCGCCGATGAGCGGACACTACGCCACGCTGCTGCGCGGCACCGTGCGGCGCATGGTCGAGAGCTGCGAGGTCTACGTGACCGACTGGGCCGACGCGAAGACGGTGCCTCTATCGGACGGCCGCTTCGATCTCGACGACTACATCGACTATCTGATCGAATTTCTCGAGCATATCGGTCCGGGAACGAACATGATGGCGGTATGCCAGCCATCGGTGCCCGCGCTCGCGGCCACGGCGATCATGGGGGCGGACAAGCACCCGTGCCGCCCGGCGACGCTGACCATGATGGGCGGACCGATCGACACGCGCGAGAGCCCGACCACGGTCAACGATGTCGCGATGGACCGTCCGATCGAATGGTTCCGCACCACCGTGATCGCCACCGTGCCGATGCAGCATCGCGGCGCGGGGCGGCGGGTCTATCCGGGCTTCCTTCAGCTCGCTGGGTTCATGAGCATGAACCTCGGTCAGCATATCCTCAGCCACTACGAGATGTTCAAGCATCTGACGGTGGGCGACGAGGACAGCGCGCAGGCGACCAAGGATTTCTACGACGAATACCGCTCGGTCTGCGACATGACCGCGGAATTCTACCTCCAGACGGTGGAGGAGGTATTCCAGAAGCATTCGCTGGCGAAGGGCGCCTTCGTCCATCGCGGCAAAGCCGTCGACCCCGGCGCGATCCGCGACACGGCGCTGCTCGCGATCGAAGGCGAGCGGGACGATATCTCGGGCATTGGCCAGACCCGTGCCGCGCTCACGCTGGCCACGGGCCTCGCGAAGACGAAGAAGCAGTACCTGCTGGCGGAGGGGGCCGGGCACTACGGCATCTTCAACGGCAGCCGCTGGCGCACGAAGATCGCCCCGGCAGTCGAAGCCTTCATGGCGCGGCACGGCAAGGCGGCCGTGAGAACGGCGGCCTGAGCAACAGATCCTCCCCATTCCCGCCATGGGAAAAATGGGAGGATCAGACGCCTAGCCCGACGGGTTTCTCTGCCCGAAGAGCCGCCGCACCATCCGGCGCGCCAGCAGCAGGAGCCACGCCGTCAGCGCGAGCAGCACCAGCGCGATCGCTCCGGCCACGTAAGGATACTCGTACGCCGCCCAGAGGAAGCCCGCGGTCGCGACGTCCTCCACGGTCGACACGGCGACGTTGCTCACCGGCTCCGGGCTGGTGTTGACCATTCCGCGTGCGCCGGCCTTGCCGGCATGCGCCGCGAAGGCCGCGCTGCCGCCGAGGAGGAAGGCGATCACCTGCGTCGCCGGGTCGGACGGATCGACGATCGCCAGCGCCAACAGCGCGCCGCCGACGGGGCGCACGAAGGTGTGCACCGCATCCCACGCCGAATCGAGCCACATCACCTTGTCGGCGAAGAATTCGCACAGCGCCGCAACGGCCGCGATACCCATGACCCACGGGTTCTCGAGCACGGCGAGACTCGCCAGGTGCTCGGGCACCGGGATCGCGTCGAGCCGCATGGCGAGCCCGGTAGCGAAGACGCACAGATAGAGCCGCCATCCGGCAAGCAGACTGACGCTGCCCGCGATGCCGATGATCTCCATCACGCCCATCGCACTCTCCTTCGCTGCGAGAATGCGCCGCATTGGCGCGCGCCGCAAGCGCTAGGGTCAGGACCTTGACCTTAGCGCGCGTTACCGACCACTCGCATTTCGTCGATACCGCAGCGGAAATCGCGCGCGCGCGTGTCGGCGATCTCGCGCGCGACGCGGTTCGCATCGGGCGTTTCGCCTGCGATCTGCGCCACGCGGCAGCCCGGCTTGCCCGCCTGCCCGATCTTCTCGACTCCGATCACCGTACGCCCGTCGCTTTGGGGCGCGACGTCGCGGTAGCGGAAGATCACTGCGAACGGCGACCCGTCCTTCATGCGCCACTCCAGCCGCTCGCCAAGCTCGTTGAAGGCGCCGATGGTCGTGAACTCCTCGCCATCAACGCCGGCGTCGATGTCGAGCCGCCCGTCGCCGAGATGGACGAAGATCGGGACGCCGGCGCGGCCGGAGCAGGCGTAGTCGACGCTCGCGCCCTCGCTCGATTCGCCGGTTACACGGCAGGCTTCGAGGTCGAAGGCGGTGTAGGCGGACGAGTAGCCGCCCGCATCGACGGGTTCTTCGGCCGCAGGATCGGGCGTCGGCTCCGCGGCCGAAGTTCCGGCGTCCTGCGCATCGGGCGAGGGCTGCGCCTCGACCGGCTCACGCTCCGGGGCTTCCTGCGAGCACCCGGCGAGCGGCAGCGCGGCTGCCAGCCATAGCCAAACGAACGGGCGGCGCATGCGGTTCTCCTTCGGTACGAGGCACGAAGAAGAACGCACGAGCCGCCCGCCCGTTCAAATATCGATGAATCAGAGGACTTCGAACATCCCCGCAGCACCCATGCCGCCGCCGACGCACATGGTCACGACGACATACTTCGCGCCGCGCCGCTTGCCTTCGATCAGCGCGTGGCCGACGCAGCGCGCGCCGGTCATGCCGTAGGGGTGGCCGATCGAGATCGAGCCGCCGTTGACGTTGAGCAGTTCGTTCGGGATGCCGAGTTCCTCGCGGCAGTGGATCACCTGCACCGCGAACGCCTCGTTCAGTTCCCACAGGCCGACGTCCTCGAGCTTGATGCCGGTCCGCTCGAGCAGCTTGGGGATCGCGAAGATCGGGCCGATGCCCATCTCGTCGGGCTCGGTGCCCGCTACCGCCATGCCGACATAGCGGCCGAGCGGGGTGAGGCCGCGCTTCTCGGCGAGCTTCGCCTCCATCAGCACGCTGGCCGAGGAGCCGTCGCTGAGCTGGCTCGCGTTGCCTGCAGTGATCGTGGTGCCCGGCCCCATGACCGGCTGCAGCGCGGACAGACCTTCAAGGGTGGTCTCGGGCCGGTTGCCCTCGTCCTTGGCGATGGTGACTTCCTTGTCGGAAACCTCGCCCGTTTCCTTGTTCGTCACCTTCATCGTCGTGGTGACGGGCACGATCTCGTCGTCGAACTTGCCCGCGGCCTGCGCGGCTGCCGTGCGCTGTTGCGACTGCAGGGCGTATTCGTCCTGCGCCTCGCGGCTGATGCCGTAGCGCTGCGCCACCGTTTCGGCGGTCTGGAGCATCGGCATGTAGATCGCGCCATGCATGTTGATCAGCTCGGGATCGGGCATCACGCGCATTTCCTTGGTCTGCACGAGGCTGATCGATTCCTGTCCGCCGGCGGCGACCACATCCATGTTGTCGATCATGATCTGCTTGGCCGCTGTGGCGATCGACATCAGGCCGGACGAGCACTGCCGATCGATCGTCATGCCTGAAGTGCCAATCGGGCACCCGGCGCGCAGCGCGACCTGGCGCGCGAGGTTGCCGGATTGCGTGCCCTGCTGGAGCGCCGAGCCCCAGAGCACGTCGTCGATCTCGCCCGGCTCGATCCCGGCCCGCTCGATCGCGGGCGCAAGCGAATAGGAACCGAGCGTGGCGCCCCTGGTGTCGTTGAACCCGCCCTTGTAGGCGCGGCCGATGGCGGTGCGGGCGGTGGATACGATGACTGCGTCGCGTGACATGGAAAAACTCCTTCAAAAATCAGGCCCGCCCTTCGGGGAGCGGATCGGGAGAGGCCTTGCGCCACCGCTAGCGGCACCCGCCTTTTCCTTCCCTCCCCAAATGGGGGGTGGTCGTTCAGACGAACAGCTGCGTGATCCATTCGGCGATGAGGGCAGGCTTCTCCTCGCCTTCGATCTCGATCGTGATCTCGTGCGTCTGCTGCCACTGGCCCGGGCGCTTCTCGACCATTTCGAGCAGCTTCCAGTGGCCGCGGATGCGCTTGCCCGAGCGGACGGGATTGATGAAGCGCGTCTTGTTGCCGCCGTAGTTGACGCCCATCTTCACGCCCTCCGGCCGCGGCAGCTCCGACTTGGCGCTGAGATAGGGGATCATCGACAGGGTCAGGAAGCCGTGTGCGATCGTGCCGCCGAAAGGCGTCATCTTCGCCTTTTCCTCGTCGACATGGATGAACTGGTGGTCACCCGTCGCATCGGCGAACTTATTGATCCGTTCCTGGCTCATTTCGACCCATTCGCTGGTGCCGATCTGTTGGCCGACCTTTTCTGCGATTTCCTGCGGGGTCACTGCGCCTCTCCTTTGCCGCGGTTTTGACTTGAAACCGCGGCTTCATGGCGCATCGTCAGGGCTAGCGCAACGCGCCCGCGCCTGCCGCTACGGCATCGCCGGAGGGCGCGGGCACGACGGGCGGCCAGCGCAAGCGGCGCGCCTCTCGCCCCTGCGAATCAAGCCGTTTGCAGTAGGACCAGAGGCCGATCTGGAGGCCGATCAGCATGAGCACGAACGGCTGATAGGCGATGCCCTGGAACAGCGACCCGACGAGGTAGATGATCTGCGCCACCTGCAGCGCACTGGCGAGCGGTGCCTGCCATTGCTCGGCCGCGCCGGTCCGCCCGCGCCACCGGCGACGAATCCGCTCCATCTGCCACAGACCGAGCACATGGATCCAAAGCCACAGTGCAAGGCCCGGCCAGCCCTGTTCGCCTAGCACTTCGAATATCGCGGAATGATAGGCCCGCGCTTTATCGACGACGTCCCTGTACTCGATCGCGGTCGTATTGCCCTGCGTCACCAGCACCGGCATCTTGTAGGCGAAGCTGTTGCCCCGATAGGCGTCGAACCCGCCACCGAAGGGATTCTCGGTGGCATAGTCGAACGTCCATTGCCACACGGCGACCCGGGTCGAGGCAGACTGGTCCTGATCGTGGCTGCCGATCGTCGACATCCGCTCGTAGTAGCTCTGCGGCAGGAAGGGCAGAGCCATCAGCCCCAACGCCGCACCCGCGGCAAGGAAGGTGAGACGGCGCTTCACGTCGCGCAGGGCGACCACCGCCAACACCGCGATGCACAGCAGCCCGGTGCGCGCCTCCGTCCCCACCGGGATCAGCAGACAGGCGAAGATCAGCGCGTAGCCGAACGCCTTCACCCGCCAGTCGGGAGGAAACACCGTGCCGTGGCGGATGAACCAGACGATTAGCGGAATGATCGCGATCGCCACCGTCGCCAGCGTCGAGCTCTCGTACATCCCGCTATTGTCGTTGACGAAGAAATAGAGCGAGGCATAGCCGCCGCCGCCCAGCGCGGTCTTCAGGCCCGCGCTGATGATGATCGCGCCCGCGGTAAGCACCATGATCAGCGCCATGCCCTCGATCCTGAGGCGGGTGGTGAGCGTCAGCGGAAGGAAGATCGCGAAGACCAGCGCTTTCCACACCCAGTCCCACTTCTCCAGCGCCTCGACCGGAAAATCGGCCGTCTTGGTGGTCCAGAAACAGTAGAGCAGCAGCGCTGACAGCAGGAACTGGCGGAAAGTGAAGCGCACGTCCTTCTTGCTGTCGGTCAGCAGCCATCCGGCAAAGGCGGCGCAGAAGGCGATCAGCGAAATCGGCAGCGCCGAGGTGATCGACCAGCCGATCTTCTGCGGCGCAAGGATGTCGATGTAGCAGTAGGCAAGCACCCACAGGAACGGGCGGCGCAGGCCGATCGCGAGGAATGCCATGACGAAGCCGAACAGCGCGAGGTCAAGCATCGGACGCCTGCCCGGCATCGCCGTTGTCGCCGCGCACATCCTCGAAAGCCGGATCGCGGTCGGTCGCGTCGCGCCCGGCGAGCCGCAGCAGCGCGAGCGCTATCAGCGCGTGGATCAGGCCGAGGGCGAAGTAGTCGATCAAACCGGAAAAGTGCTTTCGATTGGCGCGCGTCGATGCCGACTAGCACCCGCCGGTTGACGCCCCGTTAAGCTTGCTGTGGCACCAGCCGCTGCCATGACCCGGGTGTTGCACGTTCTCGACCACTCGCTGCCGCTGCACAGCGGCTACACCTTCCGCACGCGCGCCATCCTGAAGAGCCAGGAGGCGGCCGGACTGGAGGTGCGCGGCGTTACAGGCTTGCGCCATGCGGCGGACGGGCCAGGGGTAGAGACGGTGGACGGGCTCACTTTCCATCGCACCTCCGGTTCGGCGTCGGGGCCGGCGGGCTGGCGCGAATGGCGCGAGATCGCGCGTTTCGCCGACTCGATCGAGCGAGTCGTCCGGGAATGGGAGCCCGACGTGCTTCACGCACATTCACCGGCACTGTGCGGTGCCGCGGCGATGAAGGTGGCGCGCCGCCATGGCATCCCACTGGTCTACGAAATCCGCGCCTTCTGGGAAGATGCGGCGGTCGGCAACGGCACCGGACGCGAAGGCTCGCTCAAGTACTGGCTGACACGCACGCTGGAGAACCGCGTCGTCGCAGGTGCGGACGCGGTGTTCACGATTTGCTGGGGCTTGAAGGACGACCTTGTGGTGCGCGGCTTCGCGCCCGGAAAAATTGACCTCTCGCCCAACGGGGTCGATCTGGCGCTGTTCGGTAAACCCGTCGCTCGCGACGAAGTTCTCGCTCAAGAGCTGGGTCTCGGGAGCGGCCCGGTGATCGGCTTTATCGGCAGCTTCTACGACTACGAGGGGTTGGATGATCTGATTGCTGCCATGCCCCTTCTGCGCGCGGAGGTACCGGGTGCGCAGCTCCTCCTGGTCGGCGGCGGACCGATGGACGACGCGCTGCGCGCGCAGGCCCAGGCAAGCCCGGCACGCGAGGCGATTCGCTTCACCGGCCGGGTGCCGCACAAGGCGGTCGAACGATACTATTCGCTGATCGACGTGCTTGCCTACCCGCGCAAGCGCAGCCGGTTGACCGATCTCGTGACGCCGCTGAAGCCGCTCGAGGCCATGGCGCAGCGCCGGCTGGTCGCGGCCTCCGACGTGGGCGGCCACCGCGAACTGATCGCGGACGGGGAGACGGGCGCACTGTTCGCCGCCGACGATCCGGCAGCCTGCGCGGCGGGGTTGGCGAAGCTGCTGCGAAGCCAGGGCGCATGGGATGCGCTGCGCGAGCGGGCACGATCTCACGTCGCGGAGCACCATGACTGGGCACGCAACGTTCGTCGTTATCAAGACGTTTACCATCGCGTGCTAGCCCGCTTGCCGAATGAGGCAATGCCCGCCGCTGCATGAGGCGCGCAGTGCCCGGACAACGGGGAAGAACGAAGTGGCAGCCACGCACATCGGCACGACCGCCAGCAAGCCGCCGATCAGCCAGCATCCGGCGTTTCCTGCCATCGTGGCGCTATGGTTCGCCGCGCTGCTCGGCATCGGCAGCCTCGTCCTGCCTGTCACCCTGTTCGAGAGCTTCGTAATCGCGACGGGCCTGCACACGGTCGTTCCCGCTGCGGAACCCCCGCTGGGGATCGCCGCGCGCATCCTGATCGCGCTGGTCGGCGCGGGCCTAGGCGCCCTTGCGGGACTCTACATTGCACGCAAGGTAGCCGCCGCTCAGGCCGCACCGCGCTTCGTCCCCGCCCCCCTGCGGCGCGAGCCGACGAGCACGCGCCCCGCCAAGCGCCCGATCTTGGCGCATGAGGAGCTCGGGGCCGACAGCTTCGACGAACCGGTCGAGGATCTGCGCTCCGCGCCTATCCCCGGGCGCCGCCGCGCGCTTTCGCTGACCGAGGAGAGCGGGCCGAGCGAACTGCTGGACTACGCGCCGCTGCCAGGTGCGGATGCCGAGATCGTGATGCGCCCCGCGGAGGAGTCGGCGGCGCTCGAAGACAAGACGCTCGATCTCACCGCGTTTGCGGACCACTCGCCTGCACAGGTCGAGGAACCCGAAACCGCGCGTCCGACGGAAACGTCGGTGCATGGATCCGACGAATACCCTGTGGTCGCGCCGACGCCGGTCGCGGCCGAGCAGGTGCGTCCCTTCGACGTGCCGCCCGCCTTCGACGTGCCGGAAATCGACCCGATCGACGTGCCGCTCGCCGCGGAAGCACCCGTCGATGCCCTGCGCGATGAACTTGGCATTGCGGCGGCGCCCGCACCGTTCGGCGACCCTTTGATGGCGGTCGAGAGCGATGCAGGCGAGTCGTCCCCCGCGCCGGCTAGCGGACCCATCGGCGCGAAAGACCGGCCGCTGCAAGAGCTGTCCATCGCCGAGCTGGTCGACCGATTCGCGATCTCGCTTCAGCGCGCGGCCGAACGGGCCGAGACGGAACTTCCCGCCGCCGAGATGCCGGCCCGCTACGTGCCCGATCTCGGTGTAGAGGCGGTGGAAGCGCCACGCCTTGACGCGAAGCTTGCGCCGGAACCGGCGCCGCCGGCCTGCGCCGAAGAGGCTGCCCCAACGCCCGATAGCGTTGCACCGGGGGGAGCGGTCCCTGCCGCGCTGCGCCCGCTCGCGCTGGACGACGAGTTCGTCGATGAGGAGGACGACGATCTCGCGCTGACGTTGTCCCTATCGCCCGACGCGCGCCCGTTTGCTTCGCCGACCTCAGAGGTCATGGCGGAGGGTGACGAAAGCGACGACGCGCCTGCCGAAGCGGCATACAGCTCGCTGCTCAGCATCCGTCGGCCAGAGCGCGAGCGAGAGTTCGTACGCATCGAAGAGGATCTGGATGACGGCGCGGACGAGGCATTCGAGCCCGTGGTGGTCTTTCCCGGTCAGGAGGAGCGCCGTGTCGCGCCAGCGCCGGCGCCGCTCATGGCGCCGGAGCGCCCCTTCGACGCGCCCCGCAGCCTCCGTGCAGCGCCGCCGGCAGGCGAGATGCCGCCAGTCGATCAGGCCCAGGCCGAACGCGCCCTGCGCGAGGCGCTGCACAAGCTTCAGCGGCTGAGCGGCGCGGCCTGAGCGCCGCCGCGCACTTTTGCGCGCGCAAGAATTACTAATACCTATGCGCTGCCTTCGCAGTTGCAAAAATCCGTTCGTATCGTCATGAAGCGCCTTCGCGATAATTTTCGTGCGCGATTGCGCGCCACGGAAAGCGCTTCATTGCCGGAGCGTGGGGGAGGCACGCGCTTCGGCACCTGACACGACGAGGTTTCTGGATGGGATTTCCCACGCCGACAGGTCTGTATGATCCACGCAACGAACATGATTCGTGCGGCGTCGGTTTCGTAGCGCATATCAGAGGCCAGAGAAGTCACGCGATCGTCGCGCAGGCGCTCGAGATTCTTGCCAACCTCGACCATCGCGGCGCGGTCGGCGCCGACCCGCTTCTGGGCGACGGCGCGGGTATCCTGCTGCAGGTTCCCGATCCGCTGTTCCGCGAGTGGGCGGCGGAGGCAGGCCGCGACCTGCCCCCCGCAGGCGACTATGCTGTCGCGCAATGCTTTCTGCCGCAGGACGAAGAGGCGCGCGCTTTCGTCGCCGAACAGCTCGAAAAGTTCGTCGTCAAGGAAGGCCAGCGTCTGGTCGGCTGGCGCGACGTGCCGGTCACGCTCGACGGGCTCGGCAAGGCGGTCGTGGAATCGATGCCGGTCATGCGCCAGTGCGTGGTCGCGCGCGGCGACAACTGCGCCGATCGCGACGCATTCGAGCGCAAGCTGATCGTCATCCGCAAGCAGACGCTCAATCCACTCGCGAAGCTGGCCGAGAAGCACGGGATGCCCGCGCTGACGCAGACTTACATCCCGAGCTTTTCCAGTCGCACGATCGTCTACAAGGGTCTGCTGCTCGCCAACCAGGTCGGCAGCTTCTACGACGATCTACGTGATCCCCGCTGCGTCTCCGCCCTGGGCCTCGTGCACCAGCGCTTCTCGACCAACACCTTCCCGAGCTGGCGCCTCGCCCACCCGTACCGCTTCATGGCGCACAACGGTGAGATCAACACCGTCCGCGGCAACGTGAACTGGATGGAAGCGCGCCGGCGGACGATGGAGAGCGAACTGCTCGGCGCCGATCTCGACAAGATGTGGCCGCTGATCCCGCACGGCCAGTCGGACACCGCCTGCCTCGACAATGCGCTCGAACTGCTGCTCGCCGGCGGTTACAGCCTCGCGCATGCAATGATGATGCTCATGCCCGAGGCGTGGGCGAAGAACCCGGTGATGGATCCGGCGCGGCGCGCGTTCTACGAATACCACGCCGCACTGATGGAACCGTGGGACGGCCCGGCGGCGGTCGCCTTCACCGACGGGCGCCAGATCGGCGCAACGCTGGACCGCAACGGCCTCCGGCCCGCGCGCTACTGCGTGACCAAGGACGATCTCGTCTGCCTCGCCTCGGAAAGCGGCGTGCTGCCGTTCGCGGAAGCGGATATCGTGCGCAAGTGGCGTCTCCAGCCGGGCAAGATGCTGCTGATCGACCTCGAACAGGGCCGGATCGTCGAGGATGCGGAGCTCAAGGCCGAGCTCGCCGCCGCGCACCCCTACGAGAAGTGGCTCGAGCAGACGCAGTACAAGCTGGAGGATCTCGACATGATCGAGCCCGAGCTTGCTGCGATCCCCGACCACACGACCGCACTGCTCGAGCGTCAGCAGGCCTTCGGATATACGCAGGAGGACATTACCCGCTTCCTCGAGCCGATGGCGCTGACCGGCGACGATCCGATCGGCTCGATGGGCACCGACACGCCGCTCGCCGTGCTCAGCCAGCGGCCGCGGCTGCTCTACGACTATTTCAAGCAGAACTTCGCGCAGGTCACCAACCCGCCAATCGACCCGATCCGCGAGGAACTGGTGATGAGCCTGCTGTCGATGGTCGGCCCGCGCCCCAACCTGCTCGGCCGCGAGGCGGGCACGCACAAGCGGCTCGAAGTCAGCCAGCCGATTCTCACCAACGAGGATCTGGCCAAGATCCGCTCGGTCGAGGCCGCGCTCGACGGAGCCTTCCGCACCCATACGCTCGACATCACGTGGGATGCGCACAGCGGCGCAGACGGCCTCGAAATGGCCCTCAAGGAGCTGTGCTGGGCTGCGACCGAGGCGGTGCTGCTCGATCACAACATCCTGATCCTGTCCGACCGCGCGCAGGGCTCGGACCGCATTTCCATCCCCGCGCTGCTCGCCACGGCGGCGGTTCATCACCACCTCGTGCGCCAGGGCCTCAGGATGCAGACCGGCCTGGTGGTCGAGACTGGCGAAGCGCGCGAAGTGCATCACTACTGCGTGCTCGCAGGCTATGGTGCGGAGGCGATCAACCCCTACGTCGCATTCGAGACGATCGAGGCGTTGCGCGCCGAGCGCTTCCCCGAGATCGCGCCGGCGGACGCGCGCCGGAACTACATCAAGGCGGTCGGCAAGGGCATGCTCAAGGTCATGTCCAAGATGGGCATCTCGACCTATCAGTCCTATTGCGGGGCGCAGATCTTCGATGCGGTCGGCCTGTCGAGCGCCTTCATAGATAAGTACTTCACCGGCACGGCGACGACCATCGAAGGCATCGGCCTTGCCGAAGTGGCCGAAGAGGCGGTCCGCCGCCACGCGCTCGCGCATGGCGACAACCCGCTCTACCGCGGCATGCTCGATGCGGGCGGCATCTACCAGTACCGCCTGCGCGGCGAGGACCACGCCTGGACGCCGGGCAGTGTCGCCAGCCTGCAGCACGCAGTCCGCGGCAACTCGCGCGAGCGCTACGAGGAGTTCGCGCGGGAGATCAACGAGCAGTCCGAACGGCTGCTGACGATCCGCGGGCTGATGGACCTGAAGCCGGCCGAGACCCCGGTGCCGATCGAGGAGGTCGAACCGGCGAGTGAGATCGTCAAGCGCTTCAGCACCGGCGCGATGAGCTTCGGCTCGATCAGCCGCGAGGCGCACACCACGCTCGCGATCGCGATGAACCGGATCGGTGGCCGCTCCAACACCGGGGAAGGCGGCGAGGAACCCGATCGCTTCACGCCGATGGACAATGGCGATTCGATGCGCAGCCGCATCAAGCAGGTCGCCTCGGGCCGCTTCGGGGTGACCACCGAGTACCTCGTCAATTCCGACGACATCCAGATCAAGATGGCCCAGGGCGCCAAGCCCGGCGAGGGCGGTCAGCTTCCCGGCCACAAGGTCGACAAGACAATCGGCGCGGTGCGCCACTCGACCCCCGGCGTCGGCTTGATCAGCCCGCCGCCGCATCACGACATCTATTCGATCGAGGATCTCGCGCAGCTCATCCACGATCTCAAGAACGTGCAGCCGAGCGCGCGCATCTCGGTCAAGCTGGTGAGCGAGGTCGGGGTCGGCACCGTCGCCGCCGGCGTGTCCAAGAGCAAGGCCGACCACGTCACCATTTCCGGCTACGAAGGCGGCACCGGCGCTTCGCCGCTGACCAGCCTCACCCATGCCGGCTCCCCGTGGGAAATCGGATTGGCCGAGACGCAGCAGACACTGCTGCTCAACGACTTGCGCAGCCGCATCGCGGTGCAGGTCGACGGCGGGCTGCGCACCGGGCGCGACGTCGCGATCGGGGCGCTGCTCGGCGCCGACGAGTTCGGCTTCGCCACGGCGCCGCTGATTGCCGCCGGCTGCATCATGATGCGCAAGTGCCATCTCAACACCTGCCCGGTCGGCGTCGCGACGCAGGATCCGGAGCTGCGGAAGCGCTTCACCGGCACGCCCGAGCACGTGATCAACTATTTCTTCTTCGTCGCCGAGGAACTGCGCCAGATCATGGCCGACATGGGCTTCCGCACGATCAAGGAGATGATCGGCCGCGTCGACAGGATCGACACGCGCCGGGTGAAACGCCACTGGAAGGCGCACGGCGTCGATCTGTCCCGCGTGCTCCAGGTGGCCGCGCCCCAGGGTGGCGGCGCGCTGCATCACACGCACGTGCAGGAGCACGGCCTCGCCGCCGCGATGGACAACGAGGTGATCGAAGCCTGCCGCTCCGCGATCGACAGCGGCGCGCCGATCCAGCTCGAGCGCGAGATCCGCAACGTCAACCGCACGTTCGGCGCGATGCTCTCGGGCGAGATCGCCCGTCGCCACGGGCACGCCGGCCTCAAGCCGGAGACGATCCGCATCAACCTGACCGGTGTTGCCGGCCAGAGCTTCGGCGCGTGGCTCGCACACGGGGTCACGCTGGATTTGACGGGCGATGCCAACGACTACGTCGGCAAGGGCCTGTCGGGCGGCCGCATCATCGTGCGCCAGCCGGCCCATGTCGAACGCGATCCGGGCGAGAACATCATCGTCGGCAATACCGTGCTCTACGGCGCGATCTCGGGCGAAGCCTACTTCGCCGGCGTCGCGGGCGAGCGCTTCGCAGTGCGCAATTCGGGCGCGGTCGCCGTGGTCGAGGGCACCGGCGATCACGGCTGCGAATACATGACCGGCGGCGTCGTCTGCGTACTCGGCCGCACCGGGCGCAACTTCGCCGCGGGAATGAGCGGCGGCGTGGCCTACGTCTATGACGAAGACGGCGACTTCGAGCACCTGTGCAACCCGGCGCAAGTCGATCTGCTGCCGGTGCCGGCCGCGCCCGAGGCCGAGGAAGGCACGGGCCGTCCGCAGCAGCGTGCGCGCTCGGTCCACGACCTCGGCATGGGCGACATGCTGCGCCACGACGCGGAGCGCCTGCGCATCCTCGTCGAGCGGCACAAGCTGCACACCGGCTCGGCCAAGGCCGCTGCGCTGCTCGAGAATTGGGATGCGGCGCTGACGCGCTTCGTCAAAGTCATGCCGCGCGATTACGCTCGCGCGCTCGAGCAGCTCGAAAGCGAGCGGATCGAGGCCGAAAGTGTGGCGGCGGAGTAACGGATATGGGCAAGGAAACAGGCTTCCTCGAATTCGAGCGGGAGGACCGCGGCTATGCGGATCCCGCCGAGCGCACCGCGCACTACAAGGAATTCGTCGTCCCCCTGCCGGACGACAAGCTGCGCAACCAGGCGGCGCGCTGCATGAACTGCGGGATTCCGTACTGTCACACCGGCTGCCCGGTGAACAACCTGATCCCCGACTGGAACCATCTGGTCTACGAGGCGGACTGGAAGCGTGCGCTCGACACGCTCCATTCGACCAACAACTTTCCCGAATTCACCGGCCGCGTCTGCCCTGCGCCGTGCGAAGCGGCCTGCACGCTGAACATCGTCGACAGCCCGGTGACGATCAAGTCGATCGAATGCGCCATCGTCGACCGCGGCTGGCAGGAAGGCTGGATCAAGCCGCAGATCGCCGAGAAGCCCACCGGCAAGTCGGTCGCGGTGATCGGCTCCGGCCCGGCCGGGCTCGCCTGCGCGCAGCAGCTCGCCCGCGCAGGCCACGCGGTCACCGTGTTCGAGAAGGCCGACCGGATCGGCGGCCTGCTCCGCTACGGCATTCCCGACTTCAAGATGGAGAAGCACCTCATCAACCGCCGCGCGGTGCAGATGGAGGCCGAAGGAGTGCAGTTCCGCACCAACAGCGAAGTCGGCGTCGAAGTATCTTTCACCGCGCTCAAGGAGAACTTCGATGCGATCGTGCTGGCGGGCGGCGCAGAGAAGGCGCGCCAGCTCGACATCCCGGGCGCCGAGCTGCCCGGCGTGCGGCTGGCGATGGAATTCCTGACGCAGCAGAACAAGCGCAACGCCGGCGACGACGAAGTGCGCGCCGCCCCGCGCGGCTCGCTGACGGCGACGGGCAAGCACGTGATCGTGATCGGCGGCGGCGACACCGGCAGCGACTGCGTCGGCACCTCCAACCGGCAAGGCGCTGCGAGCGTGACCCAGCTCGAGATCATGCCCAAGCCGCCGGAGAAGGAAGACAAGGCGCTGACGTGGCCCGACTGGCCGCTCAAGCTGCGCACATCCTCCAGCCATCAGGAAGGCGTCGACCGCGACTGGGCCGTGCTGGCGAAACGCGTGATCACGCAGAACGGCGAAGTGGCGGGGCTCGAATGCGTGCGCGTCGAATGGCGCGGCGGACGCATGCAGGAGATCGAAGGCAGCGAATTCACGCTGCGGGCCGATCTGATCCTGCTCGCGATGGGCTTCACCGGCCCCAAGCGCCGCGGGCTGCTCGACCGCGCGGGCGTCGACCTCGACGCGCGCGGCAATGTCGCCGCCGACACGCAGAGCTACGCCACGAGCGAGCCGAACGTCTTCTCCTGCGGCGATATGCGCCGCGGGCAGAGCCTCGTCGTGTGGGCGATCCGCGAAGGCCGTCAGGCTGCCCGTGCCGTCGACGAAGCCCTGATGGGCGCGAGTGAACTGCCGCGCTAGGGCGCGTCTAGACCCGCCAGTCGATCGCACCGCGGCCCTGCGCCTCGAGGAAGGCGTTCGCCTTGCTGAACGGGCGCGAGCCGAAGAAGCCGCGATGGGCGGAAAGCGGGCTCGGATGCGGCGAGCGCAGCACGAGGTGCCGGTCGCTCTGCGCGAGTTCGGGAATGCGCGCCGCCTTGCCCTGCGCATGGCTGCCCCAGAGGATGAACACGCTCGGCTCGGCCCGGGCCGCGACGGCCGCGACGCAGGCATCGGTGATCATCTCCCACCCTTTGCCCGCGTGGCTGCCTGCGCGCCCCGCCTCCACCGTCAGCGAATTGTTGAGCAGGAGCACGCCCTGCCGCGCCCAGGCGCTCAGATCGCCGTGGTCGGGCCGCGGCAGGCCCAGATCGGTTTCCAGCTCCTTGTAGATGTTGACCAGGCTCGGCGGTACGCGGACGCCATGCGGCACGGCGAAACACAGGCCCATCGCCTGATCGGGCCCGTGATAGGGATCCTGCCCGAGGATCACGACTTTCACGTCCTCCAGCGGCGTCAGGTCCAGCGCGGCGAGCCGCGTGCCGCGGGGGGGATAGATTGTCCGCCCGGCCGCCTCCTCGGCGCGAAGCCAGCCGCCCAGCCGCCTCGCTTCCGGGGCGGAGAGCACCGGATCGAGCACCGGCAGCCAGCTCTGGGGTAGAGTGTCGCTCATGGCCGGGCAGGATAGGCCGCGCGCGCGCCGCGTTCCAGCAGCCCTTTCCCTCAATCCCCAATGCGCCTAAGAGCCGCGCCTTATGGCAGTGCATTTTCACGAAGAAGACCTGCCCGCCGGCGTGCTCGCCGACGGGCCGATCGCGGTCGACACCGAAACGATGGGTCTCATCACCCCGCGCGACCGGCTCTGCGTCGTCCAGCTCAGCGATGGCCACGGCGACGAGCATCTCGTGCGCTTCCGCGTCGGCAGCCCCTACGATGCGCCCAATCTCAAGGCCGTGCTCGCCGATCCCGCGCGGCTCAAGCTCTACCACTTCGCGCGCTTCGACCTGGCGGCGATCGAACACTATCTCGGCGTCACTGCCGCGCCGGTGTTCTGCACCAAGATCGCAAGCAAGCTGACGCGGACTTATACCGACCGGCACGGGCTCAAGAACCTGGTGCAGGAACTGCTCGGCGGCGAAATCTCCAAGGCACAGCAGAGCTCCGACTGGGGCGCGCCGGAGATCAACGAGGCACAGCGCGAGTACGCGGCTTCCGACGTGCGCTTCCTCCACCGCCTGCACGCCATCTTCGTCGAGCGGCTCGCGCGCGAGGGCCGCACCGAGATCGCTCAGGCCTGCTTCGACTTCCTGCCCACCCGTGCGCGGCTCGACCTCGCCGGATGGGCCGAGAACGATATTTTCAGCCACGCGTAGTCCTTCCGGGTAGGCGCAAACGATGGTGACGAAACGGCGGATCGAGACACAGGAGGCGGCCCGGCTGAGGAGCGAGCGGCAGCACTTCGCCGCGCCCGGCGGGTCGCACGACCGGCTCGTCTCGCTTCTCGCCAAAGTTCTGCCGATGGGTATCGGCGTGGTCGCGGCCTTGATGGTGATCACCCCGCTCAGTCCGCGCGGCGAGGTCAGCTTCCTGCTCGATCGCAACGAAGTCGCCATGATCGACGAGCGTCTGCGGGTCGATAACGCGATGTACCGCGGGCAGGACGACAAGGGACGGCCGTTCTCGCTGACCGCCGGCGAGGCGGTGCAGCGGTCGAGCGCGGAAGGAATCGTGCGGATGAACGACCTCGTCGCCCGGATCGCATTGCCCGAAGGCCCGGCGCGTCTGGGCGCGCAGGCGGGCGCCTACGATATCGACGAGGAAGTCGTCTCCGTCTTCGGACCGGTCCGTCTGACCGCGGCCGACGGCTATCGCATGGTCGCACGCGGGGTTTCGGTCGATCTCGCATCGAAGCGCATGGTCGGGCGCGGCGGGGTCGAAGGCGAGATCCCGGCCGGCACGTTCTCCGCCGACCGTCTGATCGCCGACATGACCGAACGCACGGTTACGCTTGACGGCAACGCCCGCTTGCGGATGATTCCGGGCGAACTGAGGATGCCCTCATGACATCGCACCTTTCCACCGCGTCACCCCTTTCCACTGCAGTGCGTTGGGCGCTCGCCGGCTTCGTCGGCGCTCTCGCCGTGTTCGCGGGCATGCAGATCAACGCCCAGGCGATCGCCGGGCACAACTCGAACGCACCGGTCAACTATGCCGCCGACCGGATCGAGCTGCAGGACCGGCAGAACCGCGTCGTCCTGTCGGGCAACGTCGACATCACCCAGGCCGGCCTGCGCCTGCGCGCGGCGCGCACGCTGGTCAACTACAGCGACGCCGGTTCGCTGAGCATCCAGCGCATCACCGCGACGGGCGGCGTGCAGGTGACGCGCGGCACCGAATCGGCGACCGGCGACGTCGCAGTCTACGACTTCAACCGCCGGATCATCACCATGGCCGGCAACGTCCGCCTGCGCCGCGGTACCGACACGCTCAACGGCGGGCGGCTGGTGATCGATCTGAGGACCGGCGTGTCGAGCGTCGATGGAAGCGCCTCGGGCATGTCGACCACGTCTGACGGGCGCGTATCGGGCACGTTCCAGGTCCCCGAGAACTAGTCGAGCCGCTCCGCACGTCCCGGATTGCTGCACGCGATCCCGGCTTATGCTGGGATGACGGAGATGCAGGTCACCGCCGTGCGGCGCGGCGGGCGATTTCGGCGAGGCCCTGTGACAGCAGCAGCTCGGCCGACTGGCTGTTGGCGAGCAGCGCGCGGTGGAGCGCGACGAGCTTCGCCACCAGCCGGTCGAGTTCGCGCCCGCGCCAGTGCTTGAGCTGGGCGGCTAGGTCACGCTCATCCTTCCAGAAGATGCGACGGGCGCGCTTCTCCGCGTCCAGCGCCGCCGCCACGTTGCCGCGCGGCCCGATCTTCGCGGCGATCTGCGCGAGCTGAGCGGCGCGCCGCTCGATCGCCAGCAGCACGCCGACCGGATTGAGCGACAGCTCGCGCAGCCGGTGGAGTTCGGCCGGAATCTTGCGCGTTTCGCCCGCGAGCACGGCGTTGACCAGCGGCATGAAGCCGTCTTCCTCGGTCGAGGCACCGATGGCGTCGAGCGCGGCGGCGTCGGCATTCTTCGGCGCGGCCGGCGAAGCATCGAGATAGAGCGCGAGCTTGTCTACTTCGGACTGCGCGAGCCGCACGTCGAGCCCGGCGGCGCGCGCGATCCGCTCGGCGATGTCGCCGTTGAGGCGCAGGCCCGCCGCATCCGCCATCCCGCGCACGCCGGCGGTGACGGAGGCGAGATCGGGCGGCCAGAACATCGCCACCAGCGCGTCGTCGCGCTTCTCCAGCAGCTTGGCGGTGCGCGACTTGTCGGTGGCGGAGGTGGCGACGATCAGCACGGGGCAGGCCTCGCCCGTGCCCAGGAGCAGATTGCCGATCGCGTCCAGCGCCTCGTCACCGCTCGCGCGTACGTAGATGTGGCGCGCATCGCCGAACAGCGAGCCCGAGCGGGCCTCGTCGCCGAGCAGAACAGGATCCTTGCGCAGGGCCGCGCCCGACATCTCGACGCGTTCGCCCGGATCGTCGAGCAGTTCGACAATCCTGTCGGCCGCGGCCGAGGCGCCGGCTTCGTCGGGCCCGCAGAAGAAGAAGACCCGGCACTGCTGCGCCGCGCGCCGGGCGGCAGCGGCGAAATCGCGCTGGGTTGCCTTCACCGCTCTTCGCGCAGCGTGAGCGAGAGCTGCGTCACGATACGATCGGCCACCTCCTGCGCGAGATTCTCGAGCGCGGTCTGCTCGGCGGCGATGGTGGCATATTCGCTGGAGACGACGTCGATCCCCGCGTCGGAGCCGGCCGTCGCATCGAGCAGGATCGAACCGTCAGCATTGTCGACAAGCTGGTAACGGGCGCGCAGCGTGCGGCGTTCGCGCCCGATCGTGTCGTCGCTCAGCACGCCCAGCCCCTCGAGCCGATCGTCGAGCCGCACGTCGAGACGATAGCGCGGGCTTTCCTCGCCCGCCGCGCCGAGCCGGTCGCGCAAGGCGTTGCGCACCAGCCAGCCGGCGCGCCCGTCGATCGGGGGCACTTCGACAGCGGCGAGCCCGCGCGCCACCGCCCCGCTTCCGCCGCCCGCATACATAGGCTCCAGCGAGCAGCCGGACAGCGCGACCAGAGCCGCGGCGAGGGCGCCCGCGCGGATCACGTGACGATGTTCACCAGCCGGTCGGGCACGACGATCACCTTGCGCACGGTTGCTCCATCGATCGAACGCTGAACCTTCTCGCTCGCCAAGGCAAGCGCTTCGAGGTCTTCCTTCGGCGCGCCTCTCGGGGCGGTCAGCGTGTCGCGCAGCTTGCCCATGTGCTGGATGGCGATGGTCACCTCGTCCTCGACCAGCAGCGCCGGGTCGACACTCGGCCAGGCCGCGTTCGCGATCAGGCCTTCGCCGCCCATCGCCGCCCAGCCTTCCTCGGCCAGGTGGGGCATCATCGGGCTTGCGAGCAGCAGGGCCGTGCGGATGGCTTCGCTGCGCGTGGCGGAGGGCTGCGCCTTCTCAATCGCGCCGGTCAGCTCGTAGAGCCGGGCGATGGCCTTGTTGAACGAGAGCGCCTCGATGTCCTCGGCGACCGCGGCGATGGTCTGGTGCGTCTTGCGCAGCAGCACCTTGTCCTCGCCGCTCGCCGCCGCATCGTATTGCCCGAACAGACGCCAAAGGCGCTGGACGAAGCGCCAGCAGCCCTCGATTCCGGCTTCCGACCACGGCAGGTCGCGCTCGGGCGGGCTGTCGGACAGCATAAACCAGCGCACCGCGTCGGCGCCGTACTTGGCGACGATCTCGTCCGGGTCGACCGTGTTCTTCTTCGACTTGGACATCTTGATCACGCGGCCGATCGCGACCTCGCCGCCATCGTCCTTGAGCAGCGCCCGTTCCGCCTCCCGGCTGACCTCGTTCGGCGCATAGTAGACGGTGCGGCCGTCAATTTCACGGCTGTAGGTCTCGTGCGTCACCATCCCTTGCGTGAACAGGCTCGCGAAAGGCTCGGCGAAGTCGAGCTGGCCGATGTGCTGCAGGGCGCGGGTCCAGAAGCGGGCGTAGAGCAAGTGCAGGATCGCATGCTCGATCCCGCCGATATATTGTTCGACCGGCAGCCACTTGGCGACTTCCTCGCGGTTAAACGGCTTGTCAGCGGGATGGCT
>JAPSJS010000044.1 GCA_031178065.1 Altererythrobacter sp. | reverse complement strand
TCGCGGCGACTGGCGGGTGGTCGCGCTGACCGCCAATTGCAGCGCGCGCGAGTTGGCGGCGCTCGCGCGCGAGTTCGGCGCAGAGATTGCAGTGGTGGGCGACGAGGCGTGCCTCGGCGATCTGCGCGAGGCGCTCTCGGGGTCGGGCATCGAGGCTGCGGGCGGATCGACGGCGCTGTGCGAGGCCGCCTCGCGGCCGGTCGACCTTACGGTTGCGGCGATCGTCGGCTGCGCCGGTCTCCGCCCGACGATGACGGCAATCCGCCGCGGCGGCGCGATCGCGCTGGCGAACAAGGAAGCGCTCGTCTCGGCAGGCGACGTCATGACCGCCGCTGTCGCCGAGCATGGGGCCATGCTGCTGCCTGTCGATTCGGAGCACAATGCGATCTTCCAGTGCCTCCAGGGCGGCAGGATCGAGGACGTGCGCACGATCACACTCACCGCCAGCGGCGGTCCACTGCGCACTTGGACGGCGGAGCAGCTCGCCGCCGCGACTCCCGCGCAGGCGGTGGCGCATCCCAACTGGAGCATGGGCGCCAAGATTAGCGTCGATTCGGCGACGATGATGAACAAGGGGCTGGAATTCATCGAGGCGTATCATCTGTTCCCGGTCGGGCTCGAGGCGTTGCGCATCGTGGTCCATCCGCAGAGCGTGGTGCATTCGATGGTCGAGTACCGCGACGGTTCGACCCTGGCGCAGCTTGGCCCCTCGGACATGCGCGTGCCGATCGCTTCGTGCCTGGCATACCCGGACCGGATGGACACGCCGTGTGAACCGCTAGACCTTGCTGCGCTCGGTTCGCTGACCTTCGAGGCGCTCGACGAGGTGCGCTTCCCGGCGACCCGGCTGGCGCGCGAGGCGGCGCATGCCGGCGGCGCGGCGCCGGCCGTGCTCAACGCGGCGAACGAGATCGCAGTCGCCGCGTTCCTCGCCGGTCAGATGCCGTTCACGCGGATCGCGTTAGTGGTCGAGCAAACTCTCGAACGTTATACCCCCATGGCACCTTCGAGCCTGGACGACGTTCTCGGTGTCGATGCCGAGGCGCGCAGGCGGGCTCGCGAGCTGCTGGAGACCATGCCAATTGGCTGATTCGCCTTCATTCTGGATGTACATCGTCGGCTTCCTGCTGGTGCTGGGGCCGCTGATCACGATCCACGAGTTCGGTCACTATCTCGTCGGGCGCCTGTTCGGCGTTCAGGCGGAGGCGTTCTCGGTCGGCTTCGGCAGGGAACTCGCCGGCTGGACCGACCGCCGCGGCACGCGCTGGAAGCTCTCCGTCCTGCCGCTGGGCGGCTACGTCCAGTTCAAGGGGGACATGAACCCGGCGAGCATTCCCGATCCGGAGAAGATCGCCGCGATCCCCGAGGGCGAGCAGGCGGGATCGTTCCATTTCAAGCCACTGTGGCAGCGCGCGCTGATCGTTTTCGCGGGGCCGGCGACGAACATTCTGGTCGCGCTGGCGATCTTCGCGGCGTTCTTCATGGTCGTGGGCAAGCCGGTGCCGGTCGAGACGGACCGGCAGCTCACGGTTGCCGAATTCTCCGAAGGCTCGGCGGCGGAAGAGGCGGGCTTCGAGGTTGGCGACCGCATCGTCTCGATCGATGGCGAGCGGATGAACGACTTCCGCGACATTCAGGACGCGGTGATGCTCTACCCGGGGCGCACGTTCGAGATCGTGGTCGACCGCGAGGGGCAACTCCTGCCGATTACGGTCACAGCGGATAGCCACGAGGTGACCGATGGGTTCGGCAATACTTCCAAGATCGGGCTGCTGGGAATTCGGCCGGCACAGGCGGAGTTCGAGTTCGAGCGGCAGGGCCCGATCGCAGCCACCGCCATGTCCGTCGATCACAGCATCGGCATTGCGCACATGATGGTGACCGGGGTGAAGCAGATCGTCTCCGGCGACCGCTCGGTGCGTGAGCTCGGCGGGCCGATCAAGATCGCCAAGTATTCCGGCGAGCAGTTCAGTCTCGGTCCGCTTGCCTTCATCAACTTCATTGCGTTGATCTCGCTTAATTTGGCATTCATCAACCTCTTGCCAATTCCGGCGCTGGACGGCGGCCATCTGGCTTTCTACGCGGCAGAGGCTGTCCGCCGGAAGCCGATCGGCCCCCGCGGACAGGAATTGGCGTTCCGCACCGGCGTTGCAGTGGTGCTGGCGCTAATGGTGTTCGTCACGATCAACGATCTGGTTTCGCTGCCGATATTCGGGAGCTGACCGGTCCAGGGGGCGGAAAAGCGCGGGGGAATGGTTCCTTCCTTTGCTTGATTGGGGGCACGGCATCGGGCAAGGGCGGCATTCGCCGTCGCTCCGATGCTTTTGGGCAGCGGCCCAGTGGTGCATTTGGTAAGGATTGGACGGGATCGCCGTGTCGATGATTGAACGCGAGAAAGCCGCCGGCGCATTCGGCAAGACCGGCACCGGCTTCGCGCTGGCCCTGCTCTGCGGCACCATGCTGGCCGGCGTTCCTGCGCCGCTGCTGGCACAGGAGGAAGAAGCGCCTGCACCGGCTGCCACACAGCCGGCCGCCGCCGCCGATGCCGCGCAGCCCACGCCCGTCCCGGCGTCGCAGGGGCAGACGATCCGCTCGATCACCGTGATCGGTGCACAGCGGCTCGAGCCCGCGACGATCCTGTCGTACATCCAGATGCGCGCCGGGGACACCTATACCCAGGCGCTTGCCGACCAGGCGCTGAAGGATCTCTACGCGACCGAGCTGTTCTCCGAAGCCAGCGTCCGCAACGACGGCGGCAACGTGGTGATCGAGGTCACCGAGAACCCGGTGATCAACCGTATCATCCTGGAGGGCAACAAGCGGATCAAGAACGACAAGATCCTCCCCGAGATCCGCCTTGCGCCTCGCCAGATCTTCACCCGCTCCAAAGTGCGCGCCGATACCGCGCGGATCATCGAGCTCTACAAACGCCAGGGCCGCTTCGCCGCCTCGGTCGAACCGAAGACGGTCGAGCTCAGCCAGAACCGCGTCGACGTCGTGTTTGAGATCAGCGAAGGGCCCAAGTCGAAGGTCCGCCAGATCAACATCCTCGGCAACGAGGAGTTCGACGACGGCCAGCTCAAGGGCGAGATGGTCACCAAGGAAGCGCGTTTGCTTCGCTTCTTCAGCTCGAATACAAGCTACGATCCCGATCGCCTGGCGTTCGACCAGCAGAAGCTGCGCCAGTTCTACCTGACCGAAGGCTATGCAGACTTCCGCGTCGTCTCCGCCGTTGCCGAGCTGACGCCCGACAAGGAAGACTTCATCATCACCTACGTCCTCGAAGAGGGCGAGCGCTACAAGTTCGGGGGCGTCTCGGTCGACAGCCAGATTCGCGACTTCGACAGCGAGCGGATGACGCAAAACCTGCCCATGAAGACCGGCGACTGGTACAACGCCAAGCTGGTCGAAGACACGGTCGAGCAGCTCAACGAACTCGCTGGCACGTTCGGTTACGCCTTCGCCGACGCGCAGCCGCAGTTCGTCCGCAACCAGGAAGACCTCACGATGGACGTGACATTCGTCCTGCGTGAGGCGCCGCGCGTCTACGTCGAGCGGATCGACGTTAACGGCAACACGCTGACCCAGGACAAGGTCGTCCGCCGGGAGTTCCGCGTGGCCGAGGGCGACGCCTTCAACTCGCTTCAGGTCAAGCGCTCGAGCAACCGCATCAACTCGCTCGGCTACTTCCAGGAAAACTTCGAGATCCAGCAGAAGGAAGGCAGCGCCCCCGACCGCATCATTCTCGAAGCGAACGTGGAGGAGCAGCCGACCGGTGAGTTGCAGCTTTCGGCCGGCTTCTCGTCGATCGAGAACTTCATCCTCGCCGGCTCGATCCGTCAGCGCAACTTCCGTGGCCGCGGGCAAACGGTCGGCGCGTCGGTCAACTGGTCGCGCTATTCGCGGTCGGCCGCGCTGAGCTTCTCCGAGCCTTACGTGTTCGATCGCAACATCTCGATGGGTGCGGACATCTACCGCAAGGATTACAACAGCTTCAACTTCCTCAACAACGACCGCAACCGCACGTTCGAACAGTCGACGACCGGTTTCGCGGTTCGTGCCGGCGTGCCGCTGACCGAGTACATGTCGGCGATCGCCAGCTACACGCTCAACTACGACGACGTTTCGCTCGACGAGTTCACCTACTTCAGCGACATTGATGGCGACGGGATCACCGAGTGCGACCCGGTCCTCGCCGGCCGCTATCTTTGCGAGGCGCTGGGCAAGCGCACGAGCTCAATCCTCGGCCTGACGATCGCCTACGACGCACTCGACAACCGCTATCGTCCAACCCGCGGGCACAACTTGTCGCTCAGCACCGAGTATGCCGGGCTTGGCGGGTCGGTGAAGTACCTGCGCTTCAGGGCGAAGGGCGCGAAGTACTGGAATGTGTTCGGCGGGTTCATCTTCTCGCTTTCGGGCGAAGGCGGCTTCATCAAGGGGCTCGAGGATCGCGGTCCGGGCGTCGACGACGTGCGCCTGACCGACCGCTTCTTCCTCGGCGAGCCGCAGTTCCGCGGCTTCGACATCCGCGGCGTTGGCCCGCGCGTGCTGCGCCAGCCGATCCGTGCCGACGAGGACGGCAATCCGGTGGTGATCACCGACCGTGACGAAGTCGGGGACGATGCGCTGGGCGGCAACGCTTACTACCTGGGCCGTGCCGAGCTCGAGATCCCGCTCGGCTCCGGTGCGCGCGAGCTGGGCCTGCGCCCTTCGATCTTCATGGACATCGGCGCGCTATTCAACGTGACGCGCCCGATACTGCAGAACGCGCCATTCCCCGACGGCATCCAGCGGCAGTTGCGGAACGGCGATGGCGATCCGCTCTTCATCGATCCGACCGACGAGACGAAAACAACCACCGACCCGACCGATGCGGCGGGCAATCCGAACGATCCGGCGTTGTACAAGGTTGCAAACCCGTTCCAGGAAGTCTTCCTGGGCGATACGGCAAGTCCGCGTATCTCAGTCGGCATCGGCGTGAACTGGAACTCGCCCTTCGGGCCGTTCCGCATCGACTTCGCTCACGTGCTCAAGAAAGAGCCGGGCGACGACACGAAGACCTTCACTTTCAACGTAGGAACCCAATTCTGATGAAGAACCTTCTCAAGCCGGTCTTCGCAGCCGGTCTCATGCTAACGGCGGCTTCGGCCCCGATGATTCTCGCTACGCCGGCCGTGGCGCAGGACGCTCGCGGCGTCGGCGTCGTCAGCCTTCCGGCCGTGATCGCCAACTCCAACGCCTACCAGACGGCCGAGCAGCAGCGCCAGACCACCTACAAGGCACAGATCGATCAGGCCGAGGCGCGCCGGCAGCAACTCGAAGCGCAGCTCACGCCGATGGTGCAGAAGTTCAATGCCGACCGTCAGGCCGCGAGCCCGGACCAGCAGGCGCTGCAGCAGCAGGCCGCGCAGATCCAGCAGATCGAGCAGTCGGGCCAGCGCGAGCTGCAGCAGATGCTGGCGCCGGTTGCACTGAGCCGCGCCTATACGCAGGAACAGATCGAGGATCGTCTGGACGAGGCGGTGCAGGCCGCGGCGCAGAAGAAGAACGTCTCCCTCATCCTGGACGCCACGTCGGGTCAGGTGATCTACGCAGGCGCACAGCACAATCTCACGCAGGACGTGCTGAACGAGCTCAACACGCTGCTGCCCAGCGTGCAGATCACACCGCCGCAGGGCTGGATGCCGCGCGAGATTCGCGAGCAGCAGGCCGCGGCGCAGGCAGCCCAAGGCGCCCAGCCGGCACAGCAGCAGCAGCCGACCGGCCGTTGATCCGAAAGACGAAAAAGGCAGGGCGATGAGCGAGGAATCGGGCGCGCAGCCGTACGACATCCGCAAGGTGCTCAAGGCCCTGCCGCACCGCTATCCGCTCCTGTTGGTCGATCGCGTCAAGTTGATCGAACTCGGCGAGCGGATACACGCAGTGAAGGCGGTGAGCTTCAACGAGGACTTCTTCCAAGGGCATTTTCCCGGTGCGCCGATCATGCCCGGAGTGCTGCAGGTGGAAGCGCTGGCGCAGGCCGCCGCGATCCTCGGCATTGAGACGCTCGAGCTCGCGGGAACGGGCAAGCTGGTCTATTTCATGGGGATCGAGAACGCCAAGTTCCGCGCACCCGTGACGCCTGGCTGCCTGCTCGATCTCGAAGTCGAGTTTCTCCAGAAGCGCAGCCGGGTCTACAAGTTCAAGGGCAGGGCCAGCGTGGAGGGCAAGACCACCACCGAAGCCGAGTTCACGGCGATGGTCGCCGATCCGCCGAGCGACTGATCCCCCTTCCACAGACGGGACGGGAACGGCTTGCCAAATCGCTCGCAGCGCCTTAAGGGCGCCGCTTCCCGACATTGCCGGCCGGTCGGAACCGGTCACATGCAGAAGGACACGACGCCATGAAGGCCGACACGCATCCTGATTACCACACGATCACCGTCAAAATGACCGACGGGACCGAGTTCCAGACGCGCTCCACCTGGGGTAGCGAGGGCGACACGCTGACGCTGGACATCGATCCAACCAGCCACCCGGCCTGGACCGGCGGCAAGCAGCAGATTCAGGAAGGCGGCCGTGTCGCGGCCTTCAACAAGCGTTTCGGCGGGCTCTCCCTCAAGAAGGGCTGACGCCGAGGTCTCCTGCCTCAGGCGCTCGCGAGCACGGACATGACGAAATTTAGGGGGGCGGTCCTTGAGGGCCGCCCTTCTTCATTTTGGCCTCATGTCGCTGACGAGCGGCTGGGCCAAACCTGAAGATGCAGCATGAGGATTCGCGCCCACGACCGAGGCGCATAGCGGCGCCGCCGTGACGTCTCGGCAACCGCGAAAGAATCTTGCGCTTGTGGGGTGCCAGCGTAGTTTTTGCTTTGCAAACGAGCATCCGTATGCAACAGGCGCGCGCCCGCACCGTTCGCGGCTTGACCGCGCGGCGAACGGGCGTATCAGCCCGCTTTGTACGGCAGGTCCGATATCGGGCTGGGGCATATGGCGATCGTAGCTCAGTTGGTTAGAGCGCCGGTTTGTGGTACCGGAGGTCGCGGGTTCAAACCCCGTCGATCGCCCCATTTTCCCCAATCTTCGCCGTCGGTTGGCAGTGGGACTTCTTCCTAAAATGACGGCATTCTGGACCGAACCGGACTACGACGATCACGAGCTTGTTCAGCTGGTGCGCGACCGCGCATCGGGGCTGACTGCGATCATCGCGCTCCACTCCACCCATCTCGGCCCCGGCGCCGGCGGCACGCGCTTCTGGCACTATGTCGATCCGAAGGACGCCATGCGCGACGCGCTGCGGCTGAGCCGCGGGATGAGCTACAAGAACGCCATGGCCGGTCTGCCGATGGGCGGCGGCAAGGCGGTGATCCTCGCCGGCAAGGACCGTGCCAAGACGCCCGAGATGCTCGAGGCTTTCGGCGCCGCGGTCGATGCGCTGGGCGGCGCCTACGTTACCGCGGAAGACGTCGGCATCGGCGAGGCGGATATGGTCGCGGTCTCGCGCCGCACGCAATACGTCACCGGTCTGCCGGTTGAGGGAGAGGGCGCCGCAGGTGGTGACCCCGGGCCCTTCACCGCGATGGGCATCTACCACGGCATCAAGGCGGCGGTGCGGCACAAGCTGGGCAAGGATTCGGTGAGCGGCGTCTACGTCGCGGTACAGGGCGCGGGAAGCGTCGGCGGGGGTGTGGCGCGCTTGCTGGCGAAGGATGGCGCGAAGCTGATCCTATCGGACATCGACATGGACCGAGCCGCGGCGCTCGCCGACGAACTCGGTGCGGACACGGCCGCGCCTGACGCGATCATGAGCGTCTCGTGCGACGTCTTCAGCCCTAATGCACTGGGCGCCATTCTAGACGATGAGGGCATTGCGCGCCTCGACGCCTCGATCGTGGCCGGCGCGGCGAACAACCAACTCGCCCGTGCGCATCATGGCCAAATGCTCGCCGAGCGGGGCATCCTTTACGCTCCCGACTACGTGATCAACGCCGGTGGGATTATCAGTGTGACACTCGAATATCTCGCGCGGCGTAACAGCGCGCCGTGTGACATCAACGAGGTGCGCAAGCGCATTGCGCAGATCCCCGGTCGGCTGGAGGAGATCTGGCAGGAGAGCGATGCGAGCGGCGTTTCACCTGACGCCGTCGCCGACCGCATGGCGCAGAAGCTGATCGGGCGCTGAGGTCTCGCGCTATCCTGGCGAAAGCTGGGACGACGGGCGTTTACAGCGATGGAATCCCTTGCCCCCGTTGGCGCGGGCTGCCATTGCGCGCGGCGTACGGATGTCATCATGCACGGCTTCGCCAATCCCAAGAGGTTCCTGTCGCTCGCGCGCTGGTTGACCCCGCTGCTGCTCGCGAGCGGGCTCGTGCTTGCGGGCGCGGCGCTGGCGTGGGGCCTGTTCATGGTGCCGCCCGACCGGCTGATGGGCGACACGGTGCGCATCCTCTTCCTCCACGTGCCCACCGCGTGGCTCGGCATGGGCGGCTGGACCGCCATTGCGATCGCCAGCGCGGCCTATCTCGTCTGGCGCCATCCGCTGGCGGATCTCGCCGCGCGCGCGGCGGCGGTGCCGGGGATGGTGTTTACCGCGGTGTGCCTCGCCACCGGATCGATCTGGGGCCGGCCGACCTGGGGCACCTGGTGGGTGTGGGACGGGCGGCTGACCTCGATGCTCGTGCTGTTGTTCCTCTACTTCGGCTATATCGCGCTTGCGCAGGCCGTGGCGCGCGAGGGCGGGTCGAGCCGCATTCCGGCGATCTTCGGCCTCGTCGGCGCGATCAACATTCCGATCATCAACCGCTCGGTCGTATGGTGGAACTCGCTCCATCAGCCGCCCAGTATCACCGCGGGCAAAAGCGCGATCGACGCCGAGTTCCTCGTGCCGCTGCTCATCGCCGTGCTCGGCTTTTCGCTGATCTTCGGCGGAGTCGTGCTCGCCCGGATGCGCGCGCTGCTCGGCGACATTCAGGCAGAGGCGCGGCTGCGGCGCAAGGCGAGCGAGGCGGCCTGATGCGCGAATCGCTCGACCAGTGGGATTTCGTGATCGCGGCTTATGCGGTGGGCGTTTTCGCGACGCTGGCGCTGGTCGCCTGGGCCTGGTGGGACATGAAGCGCGCCGAGCGCCGCCGCGAGGAGGCGCGCCGCAAGTGAGCGCGCTCAAACCGAAGCACCAGCGGCTCGTGCTGGTCGTGATCGCGCTCGTCGCGCTGATCGGGGCCGGCCTGCTCGCCGCCTGGGCGCTGCGCAGCCAGGCGAGCTATTTCTACGTGCCCGAACAGATGGTCGCCGAACCCCCCGCGGCCGACCGCGCGGTGCGGCTCGGCGGCATGGTCGAGGAAGGCTCGATCCGAACGCTGCCCGACGGCGTGACGGTCGCCTTCGTCGTCGGCGACGGCAAGGCGCGCGTGCCGGTGCGGTTCGCGGGCATCCTGCCGGACCTGTTCGTCGAGGGCTCGGGCGTCGTCGCCGAAGGGCGGCTCGGGCCCGACGGGACGTTCATCGCCGACAACCTGCTCGCCAAGCATGACGAGAACTACGTGCCGCGCGAACTGCAGGAGATGACCGAGCACCAGAAGCGCGAAGTCGTCGCCGAGACCGAGGACAGCGCGTGATCGCCGAACTCGGCCTTGCCGCCCTGTGGCTGGCGGCGGCGCTCGCGGCCCTGCAACTCTATGCCGGGGCGATGGCGTTGCGGCCTGGTCGGGAGGGCGTTGCGGCGCTCGTGCGGCCAGCGGCGGTCATCCAGGGGATCGCCTGCGCCTTCGCCTTCGTGATGCTGCTGTGGGTGTTTGCGATCACCGATCTTTCGGTGAAGCTCGTCGCCGCAAACTCGCATTCGGCCAAGCCGATGATCTTCAAACTCGCCGGGGCATGGGGCAACCACGAAGGCTCGATGCTGCTGTGGGTCGCCGTGATGGCGCTGTCGGGCGCGCTGATCGCGCTGGTCGAGCGGCGCCTGCCAGAGAAAACCATGCTCGCGACACTGGCCGCGCAGGCGTTCGTGGGGCTGGGCTTCTACGCCTTCCTGATTGCTAGCTCGAACCCGTTCGAGCGGCTGCCGCAGCCCGCAATCGAGGGACTGGGGCTCAACCCGCTGCTGCAGGATATCGGCCTCGCGTTCCATCCGCCGACGCTCTACTTCGGCTATGTCGGCCTCTCGGTCGCGTTCAGCTTTGCGGTCGGCGCCATGCTGACGCGGCAGGTCACGCCCGAGTTCGCACGCGTGATGCGGCCGTGGGTGCTTGGCGCCTGGGTATTTCTCACGCTGGGGATCACGGCCGGTTCCTACTGGGCCTATTACGAGCTCGGCTGGGGCGGATGGTGGTTCTGGGACCCGGTGGAGAACGCCTCGCTGATGCCGTGGCTCGCCGCGACGGCGCTGCTCCATTCGGCGAGTGTGCTTGCCGCGCGCGACGCGCTGCGCGCCTGGACGATCATGCTCGGTGTGGTCGCCTTTTCGATGAGCATGGTCGGCACGTTCCTCGTGCGTTCGGGCATTCTCACCAGCGTCCACGCCTTCGCCGTCGACCCGGAGCGCGGCAGCTTCATCCTCGTGCTGCTGACGCTCTACATCGGCGGGGCGCTGGCGCTGTTCGCCCTGCGTGCGAGCACGGTGACGGAAGGCCAGCGTTTCGCCGTCACCAGCCGCGAGGGCGCGCTGGTGTTCAACAACGTGATGCTGAGCGCGATCCTGGGCATCGTTCTCCTGGGTACGCTCTATCCGCTACTGACCGAGGCCTTCGACGTGCGCGTGTCAGTGGGGCCGCCCTACTTCAACCCGGTGGGGGCGATCTTCGTGATCCCGATGCTACTGGTGATGACGGTGGGCCCGCTGCTGCGTTGGCGGCGCGATTCGCTAGAACGCATCCAGCGGCCGATGATCCTGGTCGGCATGGTGATGCTGGGGATGCTCGTCGCTGCGTTCACGCTGGGTGAGATGGGCGTTCTGCCGCTGCTCGGCCTCACGATTGCGGTGGGGCTTGCCATTGCGAGCTTCCTACCGCTGCGCGGGCGCCGGCTCACACGCGTGCCGCTCGCCGTCTGGGGCATGGTGGTCGCCCACTTCGGGCTGGCGGTCGCGCTGTTCGGCATGGCGAGTGAGGGCGCCTTTTCCGAAGAGCGGTTGGCGGCGGTCGCCGTCGGAGGCACGGCGCAAGTGGGGCCGTGGGAGGTCACACTCTCCGAAGTCCTGCCCGCCGCCGGGCCGAACTGGACCGCGATCGAAGGTCATCTCCTTGCCAGCTACGCCGGCGGCGATCCGATCGAGCTCGACCCCCAATCACGCAGCTTTTGGGCGCCGCCGCAGGAAACGACCGAAAGCGCACTGGCGACTCGCTGGAACGGCCAGCTCTACGCCGTGGTCGGCAGCGAAGCCGGGGCCGGGCGGTGGCAGCTGCGCCTGTGGTGGAAACCATTCGTGACCTTCATCTGGTACGGCGGCATGCTCGTGGCGCTCGGGGGTGCGCTCGCGCTGATCGGGCGGGTGACCGACGATCTCCGTCGGCGCGCGGTCCGTGCGCGGATCGCGCGGCGTCGCGGCGAGGAGGCGGTCTGATGCGCTGGTGGTGGTGGATCCCCCTGCTGCTTTTCGCCGGCTTTCTCGGCGTGGCGGCATATCAGCTTACGCAGCCGAAGAACGACCTCGTGCCGAGCGCGATGGTCGGCAAGCCGCTGCCCGAATTCGATTTACGCGCCGCGGCCGAGGGAATGCCTGGCGCATCGACGGCGGATTTCCACGACGGCAAGCCGCGGCTGCTGAACATCTGGGCGAGCTGGTGCTTGCCGTGCATCGCCGAGGCGCCGCAGCTCGACCAGCTGAAGCAGGAGGGCGCCGAGATCGTCGGCATCGCCATCCGCGACCGGCCCGAAGACGTCGCGGCCTTTCTCGCGCGCCACGGCAATCCCTATACGCACGTCGGGGCGGACGACCTTTCTCAGGTCCAGCTCGCGATCGGTTCTTCAGGGGTGCCCGAGACCTTCGTGATCGATGGCGAGGGCGTGATCCGCTACCAGCACATCGGCGACATCCGCGCCGAGCACGTGCCGATCCTGCTCGAGAAGCTGCGGGAGGCGGGGGAGTGAGTTTCAGTAGCCCCTTGACCTCAACCGGTCATCCCAGAGAAAGCTGGGATCGCGCTCACCTTCGGAGTTCGTGGAAAGCGGTCCTAGCTTTCGCTGGGATGATGATGTTTTTGTTTGGTTTCATGGCGCAGCCCCTCGCCGCGCAGCAATCGCTTCCGCCCGCGCCTTACGCCTACCGACAACTCGAGAACCCGGCGAAGGAAGCCGAGGCGCAGGCGCTGATGGAGACATTGCGCTGTCTCACGTGCCAGAGCCAGTCGATCGCGGACAGCGATGCGCCGATGGCCGGCGACATGCGCCACCAGGTCCGCACGCGGATCGCAGCAGGTGAGGAGCCAGAGGCGATCCGCGCCTGGCTGGTCGAGCGCTACGGTGACTATGTCAGCTACGCGCCGGTGATGAGCGAGACCACATGGCCGCTCTTCGCGATCCCGCTCCTGCTGCTCGCCGGAGCGGGATCGATTCTCTGGCGGCGCCTGCGGAGGGTGCGATGAGCTGGCTTCCCGTGATCATGCTGGGGGGCGCGCTGTTCCTGATAGCGGCGTTCGCGCTGCGCCTGCCGCGCGCGGGCTGGGCGGCGTTCGGCGCGGCGCTGCTGTTCGGTCTCGCAGGCTATGCGTTTCAAGCCAGTCCCGGCTTACCCTCCGCACCCAAGGCCGCGACTCCGGAGGCCAGCGAGACGAGCTCCGCGATGATCGAGGCGCGGCGCGCCATGTTCGATCCCTCGATGCAGGCGAGCGACTTCATCCTCGTGTCCGACGGTTTCGCGCGGCGCGGACAGTATGCCGATGCCGCGCAGATGCTCCGCGGAGTCGTGCGCGAGAATCCGCGGCACGCCGAAGCTTGGGTCGCGCTCGGCAACGCGCTGATCGAGCATGCCGATGGAAATCTCACCCCGGCGGCGGTCTACGCCTATGCCCGGGCGGAGCAGACTGCGCCGGGGCATCCGGCGGCGCCTTACTTCCACGGCCTCGCCCTGCTGCGGGCGGGCCGACCGCACGAAACGCGGGCATTGTGGGCGCAGACGATTGCCGATGCGCCCGAGGGGGCCGAGTGGGTGGCGCCGATGCAAGAGCGGCTCGAGAGGCTCGATGCGCTGATCGCCGCAGTGGAGGCGCAGTAGCCTCGGCACCGTGCATGTTGCAGCTGCGAAAGGAGGGTGCTAAGCGCCGCCGCCCTGCAATAGGCCGCTATCCAGGCAGCACCGGGTGAATTCGGGAACGCCGTTTCTATGAGCGAACTTTCCTCGACACAGGATTCCCCGCCGGAAAGCGGCGGCGCACGCATGCACGGCGCGCCATCGCCCAAGGCGGCGCTGGTGGTCGGCGCGATCGGAGTCGTGTTCGGCGACATCGGCACTAGCCCGATCTACGCCTTTCGCGAAACCTTCGCTGGCCCGCATCCGCTTGCGCTCGACACGCTGCACCTGCTGGGTGTGCTGAGCCTGATCTTCTGGTCGATGACGATCATCGTCTCGCTCCAGTACGTCACGATCATGATGCGCGCCGACAACAAGGGGCAGGGGGGCACGCTCGCGCTCGTGGCGCTCATCTCGGGCCGAATGGGACGTAAGGGCTACGGATGGGTTGCCGTCATGCTCGGCGTCTTCGCCACTGCGCTGTTCTACGGCGACAGCATGATCACGCCGGCGATCTCCGTCCTCTCGGCTGTCGAGGGTTTGACGACGGTAGAGGCCCGGTTCCAGCCGTTCGTCATCCCGATCGCGCTCGTGCTGCTGATCGGCCTGTTCCTGATCCAGCGGCGCGGCACGGCGCGGGTCGGTAAGCTCTTCGCTCCGGTCATGCTCATCTACTTCAGCGTGCTGGCGGTGCTCGGCCTGATCCAGATCGTGCAGAACCCCGGCGTGCTCGTCGCGCTCAACCCGTGGTACGCGGTGCAGTTCTTCATGACCGACAAGCTGCTCGCGTTCCTGGCGCTCGGCTCTGTCGTGCTCGCGGTGACGGGTGCGGAGGCGCTTTACGCAGACATGGGTCACTTCGGACGCGGCGCGCTGCGGATCGGCTGGTTCGGCTTCGTCATGCCGTGCCTGCTGATCAATTACTTCGGCCAGGCGGCGATGATCATGGGGCTCGAAGCCGCGGCTGCGGCCGAGGCGATCCAGAACCCGTTCTTCCTCATGGCGCCGGAAGCTTACCGACTGCCGCTCGTGCTGCTGGCGACCTGCGCTACGGTGATCGCAAGCCAGGCCGTGATCACCGGCGCTTTCTCGGTCACGCATCAGGCGATCCAGCTCGGTTACGTGCCGCGCCTCTCGATCCTGCACACCAGCGAGACCGAGCAGGGGCAGATCTACATCCCGTTCGTCAACTGGGTGCTGATGGTCGCGGTGATCGTGCTCGTCCTCACCTTTGGGAATTCCTCCAACCTTGCGAGCGCCTATGGCATCGCGGTGACCGGTGCGATGCTGATCGACACCTGCCTGATGGCTGTGCTGTTCGTCGCCGTGTGGCGCTGGAAGATGTGGATCGTGATCCCGGCTGCGGCGCTCTTCTTCGTGGTCGACGGGGCGTTCTTCGGCGCGAACCTGACAAAGGTGCCCGACGGCGGCTGGTTCCCCCTGCTGGTCGGTGCGATCGCCTTCACCTTCCTCACCACCTGGGCGCGCGGGCGCAAGCTGATGCGCGATCGGATGAGCGAAGTGGCGCTGCCGATCGAGATCTTCGCAAAATCGGCGATGAACAGCGCGATCCGCGTGCCCGGCACGGCGATCTTCATGGCGTCGACCCGCGCCGGGGTGCCCTCCGCGCTGCTGCACAACATCAAGCACAACAAGGTGCTGCACGAGCGGGTCGTGATCCTGACCGTGGAGATCGCAGAGGAGCCCTACGTCGATCCGGAGTTCCGGACCCAGTTCGACAACCTGGGTGACGGATTCTACCGCATGGTGCTGCGCTACGGCTTCATGGAGGAGACCGACGTGCCGGCCGCGCTCAAGAAGGTCCATCACTGCGGCGGCGACTTCGACATGATGCAGACGAGCTTCTTCCTCAGCCGCCAGACCCTGCTGCCGTCGAAGAACCCGAGCATGATGATCTGGCGTGAGAAGATCTTCTCGTGGATGCTGCGCAACGCGGCGACCGCGATGGAGTTCTTCCGCCTCCCGTCCAACCGCGTCGTCGAGCTGGGCAGCCAGGTCGAGATCTAGGGCGGGGCGACGGAGCGATCATGCCCTCGTTGCAGCGTTCGCTGGAATGACGTGGTTTGTTGGACGTCTTGCGGATCAGGCCGTTGGCGGTGGGATCTGCTCTTCTTCCGTCACTCCTTCCGCCGCCAGCCCGTGCCGCAGGAGCATCGGGATCTGCGTGAAGGTGAAGAGGAAGCTCAGCGGCAGGAAGACCCAGAGCTTGGCCCAGAGCCAGTTTTCGAACGACAGCGTTGCCCGCAGCACTTCGTTGAGCGCGGCGAGGGCGAAGAAGAACAGGCCCCAGTTACGCGAGAGCTTGAGCCAGCCTTGCTCGTCTAGCCCCTCGAAGGCGGCGCCGAGGAGGATCTCGAGCAAGGCGCGTCCGCGCAGCCACCCGATTATCAGAGCCAGGCCGAACAGCACGTAGATCACCGTCGGCTTGATCTGGATGAAGCTCTCGTCGCGCAGCCAGATGGTCAGCGCGCCGAAGCCCACGATCATGGCCGTCGAGAGCCAAAGCATCGGGGAGATGCGGCCGAACTTCCATTTCGAGAAGCCCAGCGCGATGACTGCGGCGACCATGAAGGCCACCGTCCCGCGGATGACCGCCGCGATCTCGCCCAGCGGGCTGGATTCGTCGGGCGCATAGAACTTGTAGGTCCCGAGGAAGACGAGCAGCGGCCCATAATCGACCAGAATGTTGAGCCAGCCGGACTTCGGCTTCGCCTCGCCTGCCATTATGCAACTCCCGCAATCACGCGCGCGACGAGGTCAGGATCGAACGGGCGCAGGTCGTCGATCTTCTCGCCCACGCCGATCGCGTGGATCGGCAGGCCGTATTGCTCGGCCGCGGCGACGAGCACGCCGCCGCGCGCGGTGCCGTCGAGCTTGGTCATGATGAGGCCGGTCACACCCGCGACTTCCTTGAACACGTCGATCTGACTGAGGGCATTCTGTCCGTTCGTCGCATCGAGCACGAGCACGACATCGTGCGGCGCTTCGGGATTGAGGCGGCCGAGAACGCGGCGGATCTTCGCCAGCTCGTCCATCAACTCGCGCTTGTTCTGCAGCCGGCCGGCAGTGTCGACGACCAGCGCATCGATGCCCTGTTCGGTTGCCGCCTTGACCCCGTCGAACACGATCGAGGCCGGGTCGCCCCCCTCAGGTCCGCGTACGACCGGCGCGCCGATCCGCTCGGCCCAAGTGGCGAGTTGGCCGATCGCCGCCGCGCGGAACGTGTCGCCCGCCGCCAGCATGACGCCATAGTCTTCCTCCTGGAACCAGTGCGCGAGCTTGGCGATGGTGGTCGTCTTGCCGCTGCCGTTCACGCCGATCACCAGGATCACCTGCGGGCGCGGGAAGGCGACGATCTCGATCGGTTTGGCGACCGGACGCAGGATGGTCGCGATCTCCTCGGCCACCGCTTCCTTCAGTTCACGCTCGGAGATCTCAAGACCGAAGCGCTTCTCGGCCAGCCGCGCGCGGATGCGGGCAGCGGCGGAGGGACCGAGATCGGAAAGGATCAGCGCATCCTCGACATCGTCGAGCGTCGCGTCGTCCAGCCGCGCGGTGCCGATCGCACCAGCAAGATTGGTCGAAAGGCGCTCGGAGGTCTTACGGAAGCCGCCGAAGAGCCGCTCGCTCCAGCTCGTCTCGCTCATGAGAGCAGGCCTTTCTCGTGTCGCTGGGGGGTGACTGTCACTACCGCGCCGCTCGCGGTGCCCTCGGGCACGACGAGGCGGGCGAAGTGCGGCGCATAGCCGGTGCCGTCGCTTTCCGCGAGCACCGATTGCGGAGCGCCCATCAGCGTATCCAGCCAGACGTCCCGCGTATGGGCGACTTCGGCGCGCAGTTCGGCGGCACGCGCCTTCACCACCGTGCGCGCCACTTGGGGCATGCGAGCGGCCGGGGTGCCTGGGCGCGGGGAGTAGGGGAACACGTGACCGTGAACGATGGCCAACTCGCGCACGATCGAGAGGTTGTCGGCGTGCGCCGCCTCGTCCTCGGTCGGAAACCCGGCGATCAGGTCGGCGCCGATCGCGATCTCGGGACGCGCCTGCTTGAGCCGGGCGACCAACTCGACGGCGTCTGCGCGCAAGTGGCGGCGCTTCATGCGCTTGAGGATCAAATCGTTGCCGTGCTGCAGCGAGAGATGGAGATGCGGCATCAGCCGCGGCTCACCCGCGAAGAGGTCGAACAGCAGCGGATCGATCTCGATCCCGTCGAGCGAGGACATGCGCAGGCGGCGGAGCTCCGGGAAGCTGTCGAGGATCGCCTGCACGAGGCGGCCGAGGGGAGGGCGGCCGGGCAGGTCGTGACCCCATGATGTCACGTCCACGCCGGTCAGCACGACTTCGGGGGCGCCCTGCACGAGATGGCCTTCGATCTCGGCGAGGGCCTGCGGAATCGTCAGTGAACGGCTCGGACCGCGGCCTTGGGGTATGACGCAGAAGGTGCAGCTATGATCGCACCCGTTCTGGACCGCGACGAAGGCTCGGGTGCGGCGCAGGGGGGCAGGCGGCACGCGCTCGGGCGCGTTCCAAGCCCGCCGGTCCAGCTTGCGCGTGTTTGCAACCAGCCCGTCGACCTCGGGCATGGCGGCGAGCTGCTCCCGCTCGACCTCCGCCGCGCAGCCGGTGACGAGCAGGCGTGCGTCGGGTCGTTTACGGCGCGCCTTGCGGATGGCCTGGCGCGTGGTGCGGACCGCCTCGGCGGTGACTGCGCAGCTGTTGACGACGACGACGTCGTGCTCGCCCGCGAGCATGGCGCGGATACGCTCGCTCTCGGCGATGTTGAGGCGGCAGCCGAGCGAGATCACCTCGGGGCCTGCGCTCATACGAAATCGTCCCACTCGAAGCTGCCGCGGTACGCCTCGGCCGCCGGGCCCGTCATCGTGATGCGGCCGTCTTCGCCCCAGGCGATCGTCAGCACCCCGCCGGGCAGTTGCACCTCGACCTCGCGCTCGACCAGCCCGCGGCGAATTGCAGCGACGGCCGTTGCGCAGGCGCCGGTGCCGCATGCGCGGGTCAGGCCTGCGCCGCGCTCCCACACGCGCAGGCGAATGCGCCGGCGGCTCTCCACCGTCGCGACGTTCACATTGATGCGCTCGGGAAACAGCGGGTCGCGTTCGATCTCGGGACCGAGCGTGTCCAGCGTCACTGCGTCGCTGTCCTCGACGAAGAACACCGCATGCGGATTGCCGACGTTCACTGCCGCCGGGCTCTCGAGCGGTTCCCACGCGACCGGCATCGTCAGCGTGTCCATCGCGTAGGCGAGGGGGATATCCTCCCAGCCGAAGCGCGGCACGCCCATGTCGACGCTCGCGCCGCCGTTCGCAGGCTGCACGCGGATCGTGCCGCCTGTCGTCTCGACCGAGGCCTCAGCTCCGTGGAGTAGCGCCACCGCGCGCGAGGCATTACCGCAGGCCTCGACCTCACTGCCATCCGAATTGAAGATGCGCATGCGGAAATCGGCGGCTTCGGAAGGCTCGAGCAGGATCACCTGATCGCACCCGATCCCGGTGCTCCGGTCGGCCAGCGCCGCAGCGATGGGCGGCGTCATCGCGGGCAGGCGCTCGCCGCGCGCGGCGAGCACGACGAAGTCATTGCCGAGACCGTGCATCTTGACGAAGGGAACGCGCATCGCTGGCGCATCTATGCGCCGCATGGCGGCACGTCCAGTGTCAGGCGCTCTTGCTCATCGCCTCGGTGGCGTCCGGCGTGTCTCTGCCGTCTGCGAGCCGTCCCAGCGCGCCGAGCCGCTCACGTACCTGTTCGATGGTCTCGGGGCGGCCGTAGATATAGCCCTGACCCTTGATCTGCCCCAGTTCACGCAGGCGCGCCAGGACTGCGTCGTCCTCGATTCCTTCCGCGGTGATCGGCATGCCGAGCCCTTCGCCAAGCGATACGATGGCATCGACGATCTTCGACCCGTCGCCGTCCTGCCCGATCTCGCTGACGAAGCTGCGGTCGATCTTGATCCGGTCGAACGGCAGCGACCGCAGCTGGGCGAGGCTGGAATAGCCAGTGCCGAAATCATCGAGGCTGATCTTGATACCCTGGTTACGCAGGCTGAGGATCATCGAGCGGACCAGCGCGACGTTTTCGTGCAAACAGCTCTCGGTGATCTCGATCTCGAACCGCTGCGGCGGGAAGTTGTGTTTCACCAGCAGCTTGAGCATGCGGTGGGCGAACCACGGATCGTTGAGTTGCAGCGGCGAAACGTTGACCGAGAGCGTCAGCGCCGGATCCCATTGCCGCGCATCCTGGAGCGCGCGCTCGATGAGCTGTTCGGACAGGAGCGCGATGACGCCCATGTCCTCCGCGATCGGAATGAACACGTCGGGGGAGACGAGCCCGAAGTTGGGCGAGTTCCAGCGCGCGAGCATCTCGAACCCGGTAAGCTCGCCGGTTTCGAGGTCGATCTGCTGTTCGTAGTAAGGGACGAATTCGTCGTTCGCGAGGCCCGCGCGGATGCCGGCTTCGAGCGTGTTGCGGAAGCGCAGCTCGTTCTCCATCTGCGCCTCGAACCAGTAGTAGCGGTTCTTCCCGCGCTTCTTGGCATGGTACATCGCGATGTCCGCGCGGTGCAGGAAGGCCTGAGGCTCGAGCCGCCCGTCGAAGGGTTCGCATGCGGTCGAGGCGATTCCGACCGACACCGTAATCTCGGCGGAATGGCCGGAAATCTCGACCGGATCGGAAATCCGCGCGATCAGGCGCTGTATCAGCCGATCGACCAAGGCGGGATTCGATGTGTCGTACGGCAGCGCGCAGGCGAACTCGTCACCGCCAAGGCGGGCGACGAGCGCCTCGTGCGGAAGGAGAGCGCGGAGGCGTCCGGCGGTTTCCCGCAGCACCTTGTCGCCGGCCATGTGGCCGTTCAGGTCATTGATCTGCTTGAAGTTGTCGAGGTCGATCATGATGAACGCTACCGTGCTTCCGGTGTCGGCGCAGCGCGCGATCAGCCCTTCGGCGGCAGAGGGGAGGCTGCGGCGGTTGAGGCAGCCAGTCAGCGGATCGGTCTCGGCGAGCAGGCGGGCGCGCTCTTCCGCTGCCTTGCGCTGTTCGATCTCGGCCATCAGTTCGGCATAACGCCGCCAGCCGAAGATAATCAGCGCGATGTTGAGCAGCATGGCGCTGACGAGCAAGCTGTCTGGCCCCGGGCCGGTGCCCATCCAGTTGCGGATGGCCTTAGGCAGCACCGATCCGCCCGTGCCGACGAACATGATGATCGCTGCGGCCGCGATGCCCATGGCCACGAGGTCGCGCTCGACGCTCGGAGTTTTCGGTTCTGTCTGCTCGCCCTTCGCCATAGATTCGGCGGCAGCGGCCGCCTCGCCCCCCGGATGTCGGATTGGCAGCCTATAGCCGGCCGGATTGAAGAAGAAGTTAAACACCGCGCGCGGGCGCCGGCGGTGGTCAGGCGGCGCGCGGGGCGCTATCGCGAGCCGCAGTTCCTGATCCACGATCCGAAGGAGAGTGCTCGCGTGCCTCGCTACTGGCTGATGAAATCCGAACCCGACGTCTACGGCTGGGACGACCTTGTCGCGGAAGGCGAGGGGACGTGGGACGGCGTGCGCAATTACCGCGCGAAGAACAACCTCGCCGCAATGAAGGTCGGCGACCAGGCGTTCTTCTACCATTCGAACGTCGGCCTGGAGATCGTCGGGATCATCGAGATCAGCGTGGCCGGGATCACCGATCCGACCGATCCCGAGGGAAAGTGGACGGCGGTGAAGGTCAAGCCGAAGGAGAAGCTGCCGCGGCCGGTGACGCTGAAGGAGGTCAAGGCGGAACCGGCGCTTTCGGAGATGGAACTGGTCCGCCAGTCGCGGCTGTCCGTGTCGGAAGTGCGGCCGGCTGAATGGAAGAAAATTCTTTCCATGGCAGGTATTTAACCGAACGGAACCGAGCCGTTCCCGCCAGCGTTGATCCTACAAGACGGCGCGCAATTCCGCCGCCGCGCGAAACGCAGGAGAGTTCCCCAATGGGCGAGTTCAAGGACAAGGCCAAAGGCGTCGGTAACGAAATCGCAGGCAACGCCAAGCAGGCGGCTGCAGAAATCGCGGGGAACCCCCGCCTCGATGCCGAAGGCAAGGCGCAGGAGCGCAAGGGTGAGGCGCAGAATCTCAGGGGCGACGTGAAGGGGGCTCTCGGCGACAAGGTCTGATCTATCCGCCTCCACGAAAGGGCCGCCCCGCATTGGCGGCCCTTTCTGGTATGCGGCCGCGGCCGCGAAACCGTCCCGCGGCGCGACAATCGGCAAAGCGCGGGAGCCGAATGGTTAGTAAAACGTTAATCGGTCGCCATGCGCCGATCACTGGTCCTCACCAACGAATCCGCCCGCCATCCATTCCGCGCGACCCTGCCGCCGCATGTCACGCGAACCGAGGAGATGCCGGCGGCCAATCGGTCACAGTGGCGTCCCTCGCTGGAGGACGTGCGGACTTTCGCGGCGGTCTATGTCGGGGGCGTCGTGGGGGTGACGGCGTTTATCGCCTGAGTGGTCAGTCAGCCGGCGATTCGGCCAGATAGAGCTTCCTTCCCAGCCAGCTCGACACCAGGCACATCGCCGCGCTGAGCAGGAGCTGGTCGACGATCGCCACGTCTGCCGCGCTCAGCCCCATGGCGAGCAGGGCGCCAGCCACCATCGCGCCCGAGTTTACAATGTTGTTCGCGGCGATCGTGCGCGCGGTCTGCGTCTTGGGCACGAATGTCGTCAGGAAGGCATAGAGCGGCACGACGAACATACCCCCGGCAATGGCGATTCCGAGAAGGCAGAGGAGCAGCGCTATCGCAAGCGGTTGGGCCATGAATTGGGCCACGTCCATCAGCAGGTCCCCCGGTGCCGGCGTCCACGCACGGCAGACGAGGTAGAAGGCGAGAACGAACAGCGCCATCACGATCACCGACATGGGCGAATAGCGGGCCGAGACAGTGCCCTTGAGCAGCGCGTTGACCGACACCGAGCCGATCGCCACCCCGACCGAGAAGATCACCAGGAACAGGCTTGCGACTTCCGGGCTGGCGGTCAGCACGTTCTTGGCCAGGGGCGGGAACTGGATGAACAGTACCGCACCGATCGTCCAGAAGAAGCTGATCGCCATGATCGCGAGGAACACCCGGTCGTCGTGCATCGTATTGCGCACGAGCACGTAGGAGGAGCGGAAGACGTTGAAGTCGATCGGCTCGATCTCTCCCTGCGCAGGAGCGGGGGGGACGTAGCGCGAGGTGAGATAGCCCAACACGGCCGTAACGAAGACCACCGCCGCTGCCGCTTCGACTGGGATCCAGCCGGCGAGGATCGTCCCGAAGAGGATCGCGATGTATGTTCCGGCTTCCACCAGCCCGGTGCCGGCGAGAACTTCCTCCGGCTTCAGGTGCTGGGGCAGGATCGCGTACTTGATCGGCCCGAAGAAGGTCGAGTGGACGCCCATCGCGAACAGCGCCGCGAGAAGGAGCGGGATCGCTGCGTCGGCCAGAAACGGATGAGGGCGGGCGAGGCACTGCCCGGCCGCGGCCGCGCATTCGACATCCTGCCACGCGATCAGCAGGCCCGCTCCGCCGACCGCCATGATCCCGATCTCGCACGCCTTCACCACGCGCACGATGCGCGCCTTGTCGCCCATGTCGGCAAGCTGCCCGGCGAGCGCCGAGAGGACGAAGAACGGCAGGATGAACACGCCCGAGGCGACGGCGCTGAACATCGCCTCCTCGGCTTCCGAATTGTAGACGACGTAGACCACGAACAGGACCATCGCCGTCTTGTAGAGATTGTCATTGAACGCGTTGAAAAGCTGCGTGACGAACAGCGGCAGGAACCGCCGGCGGCGCAGGATGTGCGTCGATGTCGTCATGCTTCTCGCGCAGTCCCTTGCGGTTCGCGCCTCCTGTAGAGGACGAGGCGGTGCGGACAAGGGCAAAGCATGGCTTTTTCCTTCGGGAGAGAGAGGCTAGGGAGATCGCCGTGCTCAACTTGCCGAACATTCTGACGCTTTCGCGAATCGTCACGATACCGCTGCTCGTGGCGCTGCTGTGGTGGCCGGGCTGGGCCTTCGGATATCTTCTCGCCTTCGCGCTCTACTGTCTGATGGGCATAACCGATTACTTCGACGGCTACCTCGCGCGGGCGAGCGGCACGGTCTCGAAGCTGGGCGTGTTCCTCGACCCGATCGCGGACAAGATCATGATCGCTGCGGTGATTCTGGTGCTCACGGCCCAGGGCTGGCTGCGCGGGCCGGTCGCCGGGGACTTCCACGTGATCGCGGGCCTCATCATCCTGATGCGTGAGATCGCCGTGTCGGGCCTGCGGGAATTCCTCGGGCCGCTGCAGGTCTCGGTGCCGGTGAGCAAGCTCGCCAAGTGGAAGACGGCCGCGCAGATGGTCTCGCTCGGCGCGTTGATTCTGGCGGGCGCGCTGCCGGGCTGGATGATGGCGTTCGGAGAGGCGACCTTCAACGTCCCGCACCTCGTCGGCATCGTCACCCTGTGGACCGCCGCGGTGCTGACGGTGATTACCGGCTGGGACTACCTGCGCGTCGGCATCAAGCACATGGATTGAAGCAGAAGGACGGCGCCTCGCCGTTCAGAGCGCCGCTGCCAGCGCTTCGCGGTATGCAGCGCGGACGCGGGGAGAGGAGCGTGCCTGCGGGGCGGGGGTCGTCACGCACAGCGTGCCGGGGCCGTCGAGCGCGAGCTGCTTCAACAATCCCGCGATCTCCGCAAGCGTGCTCTTGTTGGCGCGGGCACGTTCGGGAAGCAGCTGGAGATCGAGGTGGGTCAGCCCGAACTGGAGCAACTCGCGGTAGGCGACGCGCTCGGTCAGCCCGCGGCCGATCCGGAAATCCTGCTGCTCCGCGAGCGCGGCAAGCGCCGTGTCGATCCGGCCGATCTGCCGGCGTTCCGTATGTCGCACGCGATTCTTCGCCACGAGCCAGTCGATCGGGCCGAACCCGCTGCGATGCCGCTCGCGGCGCAGCCCCGCGACAGTGGCGCCGAAGCAACTGGACTGGCCTGGGCGGCCCGTGATCGGATCGACCTGGCCCAGCACCTGCAGATCGATGAAAGATGCGTTGATTGGCGTGACGAGGGTGTCCGCCATGGCAACGGCCCGGCGGAAGATCGGACAGTCGGCGCCCGGCGCGCCGACTACATCGTCCTC
>JAPSJS010000043.1 GCA_031178065.1 Altererythrobacter sp. | reverse complement strand
TGCCGAGAGTCTCGGCGCCACTCGCGGTGTAGAGACTGCTGCTCTCATCTTCCCAATTATCGCTGGCGGATTGAATATCAGGCTGACCGGTCATGGCATCACTCCCATTTGTAAGCGGGAGCGCTGCGTCTCTCAGCCGGTGGCGCCTACAGGGGATTGCCACCGATACAGTATAGATGGGTACGAGAGGCAGGATTTTCAACTCCCGCTGGTCTGGAGCCGAAATAAAAAGGCAGCCCGGTTGCGGAGTTCATCTAGTGCCTGGCATGGATCCACTTGTGCTTGGAGCGCCTGACATATGCAACGATAAAAAACGCCGCGCTCGTCGGGAGACGGCGCGGCGCTTTTTCTTCTGGGGCCGCGAGGCGAGCGACCCGAAAGATCAGTACGGAAGGTTCAGTTCACGCTGTCCTTCAGGCCCTTGCCGGCCTTGAACTTGGGTTGGTTGGACGCCTTGATCGTCATCGGCTCGCCGGTGCGCGGGTTGCGGCCGGTCGATGCCTTGCGCCGTGCGACGGAGAACGTTCCGAACCCGACCAGCCGCACTTCATCCCCCTTCGACAGGGCCTTCGTGATCGAATCGAACACGCCTTCGACCGCGTTCGAGGCATCGCTCTTCGAAAGACCGCTGGAATCGGCGACGGCGCTGATCAGATCGTTCTTGTTCATTCTGGGAACCCCCTAAAGTCTCGATGAAAACCGGTTTCGGTGAATCGCCTCCCCGAAAGGGGCGATTTGAACGCGTTTTTACCGGGGCTGTCAAAGGCAAATCCCGCCGAATACGGATACGCGCCCGCGATCCGGCACGATTCGTCCCAAATCATGCCGGATCGCCGGGCAGCGACGCCGGCCCCCTCTCGCTCAGTGAGCGATCGCGGGGCGGTCGCCGAGCGGCTGGCCCGGGTGGACCGGCTGGCTGGCGATATCATCGGCCTCGGTCCATTCGATCGGCGCAGGAACGGCGACGAGTGCCTTCTCCAGCACCTGATCGACATGGCTGACGGGCACAATCTCGAGCCCGTCCTTCACGTTGGCCGGGATTTCGGCAAGGTCCTTCACGTTCTCTTCGGGGATCAGCACGGTCTTGATCCCGCCACGAAGAGCCGCGAGCAGCTTCTCCTTCAGCCCGCCGATCGGGAGTACGCGCCCGCGCAGCGTAACCTCGCCGGTCATGGCGACGTCGGCCCGCACGGCGATGCCGGTCAGCATCGAGACGATCGAGGTCACCATGCCGATGCCCGCGCTCGGCCCGTCCTTGGGTACGGCGCCTTCGGGCAGGTGGATGTGGATATTCTTGCGCTGGAAGATCGACGGTTTGATTCCGTAAGCGGGCGCGCGCGCCTTCACGAAGCTGAACGCGGCCGCGACGCTTTCGGTCATCACTTCGCCGAGCTTACCGGTGGTCTTGATCTCGCCCTTGCCCGGCGTGGTGACGCTCTCGATCGTCAGCAGCTCGCCGCCGACTTCGGTCCAGGCGAGCCCGGTGACCGCGCCGACCTGCGGCTCTTCCTCCGACATGCCGTGCTTGAACTTCCGCACGCCGGCGAACTCGCCAAGGTTGTCGGGCGTGATGACGACGCTTTCCGCCTTCTTCTCGAGGATCCGGCGCAGCGACTTGCGCGCAAGCCGGGCGATCTCGCGCTCCAGCGTGCGCACGCCCGCCTCGCGGGTGTAGTAGCGGATCAGGTCGCGCAGGCCGTCCTCGGTCAGCTCGAACTCGCCTTCGGCCAGGCCGTGCGCCTCGATCTGCTTGGCGATCAGGTGGCGCTGGGCGATCTCGACCTTCTCGTCTTCCGTATAGCCTTCGAGCCGGATGATCTCCATCCGGTCGAGCAGTGGCTGCGGCAGGTTGAGGCTGTTGGCGGTGGTCACGAACATCACGTCGGACAGATCAATGTCGAGCTCCAGATAATGGTCCTGGAACTTCGAGTTCTGCTCCGGATCGAGCACTTCGAGCAGGGCCGAGGCGGGATCACCCCGGAAATCCTGGCCGAGCTTGTCGATCTCGTCGAGCAGGAACAGCGGGTTGCTCGCCCCCGCCTTGCGCAGGTTGGTGACGATCTTGCCCGGCAGCGAGCCGATGTAGGTCCGCCGGTGGCCGCGGATCTCCGCTTCATCGCGCACGCCGCCGAGGCTCTGGCGCACGAATTCGCGGCCCGTCGCGCGGGCGATCGACTTGCCGAGGCTGGTCTTGCCGACGCCCGGAGGGCCGACGAGGCACAGGATCGGGCCCTTGAGCTTCTGCGTGCGCGCCTGCACCGCGAGGTACTCGACGATCCGGTCCTTGACCTTCTCCAGCGCGTAGTGGTCCTCGTCGAGCACGGCCTGTGCTTCGGCGATGTCCTTCTTGAGCTCGCTCGTCTTGCCCCAGGGCAGGCCGAGCAGCACGTCGAGGTAGTTGCGGATGACGGTCGCCTCGGCGCTCATCGGCTGCATCGACTTGAGCTTCTTGAGCTCGCTCTGCGCCTTGGCCTTGGCTTCGGCGGAGAGTTCGAGCGTGTCGATCTTCTCCTGCAGCTCGGCGAGTTCGTCGCCGTCCTCGCCATCGCCGCCGCCGAGTTCGCTCTGGATCGCCTTGAGCTGTTCGTTGAGGTAATATTCGCGCTGGGTCTTCTCCATCTGCCGCTTCACGCGGCCGCGGATCCGGCGCTCGACCTGCAGGACCGAGAGCTCGCCTTCCATGAAGGACATGACCATCTCGAGCCGCTTGAGCGGATCGCGCTCGGTCAGCACGGCCTGCTTGTCGGAGACCTTGGCGCTGATCGCGGCGGCGATCGTGTCGGCGAGGTGCCCGGCGTCGTCGATCTCCTCCAGATCGTCGCCGGCGCCCTCGCCCAGCTTCTTGTTGAGCTTGGCGTACTCGCCGAACTGCTCGACCACCTGACGCATCATGGCGACGACTTCGCTGCCCGAAGCGGTTTCCGGCTCCAGCACCGAGACTTCGGCGACCATGAAGTCCCCGTTCGGTCTGATCTCTTCCAGCCGCGCCCGCGCCGTGCCCTCGACCAGCACGCGGACCGTGCCGTCGGGTAGCTTGAGGAGCTGGAGCACCTGGGCGACCACGCCCACGTCGTAGAGATCGTCCGCGCCCGGATCGTCGCATCCGGGGTCGAGCTGCGAGAGCAGGAAGATGTCCTTGCTGCCCTCCATCGCCGCTTCGAGCGCCGCGACCGACATGTCGCGGCCCACGAAAAGCGGGACGACCATGCCGGGGAAGACGACGATGTCGCGCAGGGGGAGAAGGGGGTGTTGCTGGTTCATGCTGTCAATCCGTCCGTGGAGCGCGGAAGGCGCGCTCCGTTTGGTCCCAGATATGGGAACCCGCCGCGCGGGCCGCAATGCCGGCGATGGCCGAAGCTGTTGACACATGTGACGCGGTGGCTGGGCAAAGTGTCACCTTGTGATGCGAGGTTCGGCGAGCCTGTTCGCGTAGCACGCGCGGCGGAGGAGCGGCGGGTGAGCGGTCGCGGCCAAAACGAGGCGGTGCGACTCGGGATCGGAAGACGATGGCAAATCGGGGCGATGTAGGAAAATGGTTTCGTGTGCCGCGGCGATGCGCCGGTGCGATCCAGACGGTGTTTGCAACCCGGGCAGCGCACCCTAGCATCTCGGCATGACCGACCCGATCGCCTCGTTCTTCTCCGACGGCTTCATCCGCATCGATCGCGCGTTTCCCAAGGCGCTGGCCGAGGAAGCGCGCGCGATCCTCTGGCGCGACACCGGCTGCGATCCGCACGACGGCGCGACCTGGACCCGGCCGGTCGTCCGGCTCGGCCACTATGCGCAGCCTCCGTTCCGCGAAGCGGCGAACGGCCCGGCGCTCCACGCGGCCTTCGACGCACTGGTCGGGCCCGGACGCTGGCTGCCGCCGATGGCGCTCGGCACCTTCCCGGTCCGCTTTCCCTCGCCCGAAGATCCCGGCGACGACGGCTGGCACGTCGACGTCAGCTTTGGCGAGGACAACCCGGACTTCATGGAATGGCGCGCCAACGTCCACAGCAAGGGCCGCGCACTGCTCATGCTGTTCCTGTTCTCCGACGTCGGGCCGGAGGACGCCCCGACCCGCATCCGCGCCGGGTCGCACATCGACATCGCCCGCCAGCTCGCCCCTGCGGGCGAGGCCGGGCTGACGCTGCGGGAGCTCGCCGCGGACGGATTTGCTGCCTCGGCGCACCGGCCCCAAGTGCTCGCCACCGGCGAGGCCGGCACGGTGTACCTGTGCCACCCGTTCCTGGTCCATGCGGCGCAGCGTCATCGCGGAGCCGAGCCCCGCTTCATGGCCCAGCCCCCACTCCTCCCGCGCGAGCCGATCCGTCTCGAGCGGGAGGACGATGCCTACTCGCCGGTCGAGCAGGCGATCAGAATGGCGATCGGAACCTAGAACCGGCCGCCCCGGTGCTTTCGGCCGCGTGTAAGAAATCCCCTCCCGCCTGCTACTAACGGCGTGAAGGTGGGGAAAATGACCGACGCCGAACGCAACCGGATTTTCGAGAGCTGGATCGAGGCGCACAAGGCCATCCTGTTCAAGGTGGCGCGCGCCTACGGCTCCACGCACTCGGACCGCGACGACCTGTTCCAAGAGATCGCGCTGCAGGTCTGGCACTCGGTCGCGGCGTTTCGCGGCGATTCCGCGATTGCGACCTGGATCTACCGTGTTGCGCTCAACACCGCGCTCGCATGGAGCCGGAAGGAGCGCAAGCACGGCCGCGGACGGCAGGACTTCGACGCGGCGACCGCGTTGCTGGTCGCCCCGCCCGAGCGCGACCCGCGGATCGAGTGGATCTACCGGCAAATCGCCGAGCTCGACGAAGTGAACCGGTCGCTCGCGCTGCTGATGCTCGACGGCTTCAGCTACCGCGACATGTCGCAAATCCTCGGCCTCGGCGAGAGCAACGTCGGCGTCAGGATCAACCGCATCAAGGCGGCGCTGGCCGCCCGGCTGGCGAAGGAGCAGACCGATGGACTTTGACCAGATGATGGACGCCTGGAAGTCGCAGGACGAGCGGCCGCTCTACGGCGTCAATGGCGACCTGCTGCGGCTGGTCCTCCGGCACGAGCAGGCCGATATCCGCCGCGCGCTGCGCTGGGACCAGTGGACGACGTACGTGATCGGAACCGTCATGGCGGCGGTCGCGATCGCTTCGCTATGGGCCTTTCTCCATCTTCGCGGCATGTCGGCTCCGGCCTTCGCGGCAATGTCGGCCGCGCTCGGCGCCACCATGCTGTGGATCGGGGCGCTGTGGCTGAGCCGCCGCCGCCAGGCCGTGCGGGAACGCGAGTTCGGCAGCACGCTGCAGGAGGAGGTCCGCCGCAACCTTTCGCTGATTGACTACCGGCTCTCGCAAGTCGGGCGCTGGAGCAACCTGCTGCTCTGGTCGGCTCCGATCGTCGCGAGCGCCTCGCTGATCGTCTGGCTGATCATGGAGATCAACGGGATCGAGGACCTCTGGCTGACTGCCGGGACCGCCGCCTTCCTGATCGTCTCGATCGCCGCGACCACCTACGACAGCAGCCGCACGGCACGGGAGGAGCTCCTGCCGCGGAGGCAGCGGCTGGCCGAACTGCTGGAGATGCTGAATTCGCCGTGAGGAGGGAACACCCTCGTGTCATCCTAGCGAAAGCTGGGATCGTTATCGGCTCAGCGCCAGGTTGCCAGCGATCCCAGCTTTCGCTGGGATGACGAAAAGGGAGGCCCTGGCGCCCGGCCCTCAGCCGGTCAGTCCAGCACGATCCCCGGATACCATCCGCTTTGCGCCAGGAGCACGCGCGCATCGGGGGCCTCGATCAGGTCGCGGATCGCGGCGTGCTTGTCGGGCGCGCGGCGGTAGTAGGCCTTGGCGATCCGATAGCCGACCCAATAGCCGAGCTGACCGGGATCGTCCGCGGTCGTGTTGTCGAACCAGGCGGACAGGTCGGTCTTGCCGATATCGGCAAGGAACCGGGTTTCGATCTCGCGTTCGCGCCCTCCGGCCGAGGCATGGACGGCGACATTGGCGATGCCGCCCGAGATCAGCTCGCCCACGAACTCGGCCACGCCTTCCGCGATCGCACGCTGAAGCACGGTCGGCTCGTCGTTCACGGGCGGCTGCTGCACGTGGATGTATTCGTGCGCGATCACGTTGACGAAGCGGTCGTCGGCATCGCCGCCGAGCACTTTTGCAGCCAGGTCGGAGCACATCCCTTCGAGTGCGACCTGCACACCGTGTCCGCGCTCGGCAATGGCGATCGGTTTGCCGCGGCTCACCAGGATCGTCACCGGCGGCTTGTCGGCCTCGGGATAGATTTCGAGCAGATTGCGGAACGTCCGCTCCAGCCGGTCGGCAACGCGCGGTAGCGAGGCGAGGCACGTGCGCGCGTTGGTGTAGAGCTCGGGCCTTTCCGCAAGCGCGCGGGCGATGTTGTCGGCGTTGACGTTGCGCACCGCGAGCAGGTGACGCAGGCCGGTCGAGCCCCGGTCGAGGTAGTCGCGCTGGATCTGGTCGGCGCTCGGCCGCCCGCCGGTGGCCTCATAGAGCTCGTAGAAGCGGGTGACGTCTTCGGTCTGGATCTCGATCGCGGCGGGCGCGGGCGGCGTGCCCGGGGGCGGAGCGGGCGACGCGCAAGCAGCGAGCAGGCAGGCCGCGGCGCCCGCGATGCTCGCGCTTGCGGCGGGTTTCACACGCGCCGCCTGCGGGACCGCGCCACGTGCCGCGCGATCATCCCATGCCCGGCAGGTTGAACCCCGGGGGCAGGCCGAGGCCGCCTTGCATCTTCTTCATCTCCTCGCCGGAGACGCGGTCGGCCTTGTCGCGAGCGTCGTTGAAGGCGGCGGTGACGAGGTCTTCGACCATCTGCTTCTCTTCCGGCTTCATCAGGCTCTCGTCGATCTCGACGCGCAGGATGCGGCCCTTGGCGCTGGCGCGGACCTTGACCAGCCCGCCGCCAGCCGCGCCTTCGACTTCGATCGCGTCGAGCTTGGCCTGCATCTCGCCCATCTGGGTCTGGATCGTCTCGGCCGCCTTCTGTGCGGCCTGGATCATCTCTTCCATCGATTGCATCGGGGTGGTCCTCTTTCGTCTCGTCAGCGGCCCCAGGCGGCACGGCCGGAGCTGTGGATTTCGGCTTCCTCGACCAGTTCGGCCTCCGGAAACGCGGCATAGGCGGCCTCGACCAGCGGGTGCGCGCGCACCTTCGCCTGTTCTGCGGCCCTGGCGGCCTCATCTTGCTCAACGAGCGAGGGGGCGCCTTGTTCTTCGCATTGTTCGACGATCCAGCGATGGCCGGTCGCGGCCATCAGGGCGTCGCGCAGTTGCGGGGCGATGTCGTCGCGGAAATGGGCGGCGCGGGCGTAGCGCAGCGTGCCCATCTCGAGTGCGATCACGCGGACCTGCAGCTCCATGATGCTGGCGGCGTGGTGGTGGCCCGCGGCACGGATTTTGTCGACGAGCTGCCGCCAGTCGAGCGCAGCCGCCGGAGCCGAACCGGTCGCGCCCTGCCCGCCGCCCGCAGGCGCGGCGATGCCGTTTGCGGCCATTTCCTCAAGCTTCTTCGCCAGCTTGCCCGGGTCGGGCAGGTCGGCGGCATGGAGCACGCGCAGCAGCGCCATCTGCGCCGAGACCAGCGGGTCCGGCGCGTGGCGCACTTCCTCGTGCCCCTTGAGCAGGAGCTGCCACAGGCGGTGGAGCTGGCCGGCGGACAGGCGGCCCGCCCATTCGGCCAGCGCCGCGCGTTCCTCGGCGCTCGGGGCTTCGGGCTCCCCGCCGCCGATCTGGGCGACGGTGATGCGGTGGACGAGGTCCATTAGCCCGCGCATCAGCGCCAGCGGTTCGACCCCGAGCGCGTATTGGTCCGCGACCCCGGCGAGGAGGCCCCTGGCGTCGCCCTCCAGGATCGTGCCGAGCAGGCGGCGCTGGGCGCCCTTGTCGGCGAGGCCGAGCATGTCGCGCACGCGGCCCGCGGTCACCTTGCCCTCTTCGCCCATGTCGGCATGAGCGATGGCCTGATCGAGGATCGAAAGCCCGTCGCGCACCGAGCCTTCGGCGGCGGCGGCGATCATGTGGAGCGCCTCGGGCTCGGCCGCGATGCCTTCCTGCTCGCAGACCCAGGCGAAGTGCGCCTGGAGCAGTTCGGACGGAATACGGCGCAAGTCGAAGCGCTGGGTGCGGCTGAGCACCGTGACGGGCAGCTTGTCGACCTCGGTGGTCGCGAAGAGGAACTTCACATGGGCTGGAGGTTCCTCAAGTGTCTTCAGCAAGGCATTGAAAGCGTTGCGAGACAGCATGTGAACTTCGTCGATAATATAGATCTTGTAGCGGGCGCTGACCGCGGCGTAGCGGACCGCCTCGATAATCTCGCGCACGTCGTCGACGCCGGTGTGGCTGGCGGCGTCCATCTCGATCACGTCGATATGGCGGCCCTCGGCGATCGCGCGGCAGGGCTCGCACTCGCCGCACGGGTCGATCGTGGGCCCGCCCTCGCCGTCGGGGCCCACGCAGTTGAGCGCCTTGGCGATCAGGCGCGCGGTCGAGGTCTTGCCGACCCCGCGCACGCCGGTCATCAGGAAGGCATGCGCCAGCCGGTCGCGCGCGATCGCATTGGCGAGCGTGCGGACCATGGGCTCCTGCCCGATGAGCTGCGAGAAGGTCTGCGGCCGGTACTTGCGCGCGAGCACGCGGTAGGGCTGCGCGGACGTGTCGGCCTTGGCGGCCGGCGCGGGTGCAGGCGCGGGTTCCGGCGGCGCCGGCGCATCGCCGAACATGGCCGACTGGCCCGCCGCCTCGAGATCGGCCGCGCTCGGCGCGGTCTGGTCCTCCTCCCCGGTATCCCAGGGGAGATCGCCCGAAGTGTCCGGTGAATCACCCATGCGCGTTTAGGTAGGGCCAACCGCCGCCAATGTCATGCGCGGCGGCTTAAACCGGCGGTGAAAAGCGGGGTGAAAAAGGAGCCGAGCGACCCGCTGCCATCCGTTATGGCTGCTTCCTTCCGGACCTGACCAGGTTGGCGGACGCGAACGTCCACCCGACTCCCGCGGCGCATATGGCGGGCGATCGGGCGAATTGCAACCGCGCAGGCCCACCTCGCTGCGACTAGCTTCGCGCCACTCCCAAGCGGTAGGATCTGGTTACCGGAAATTATCCGCGTAGGCTTGGATCTTGAGGTGCCGCGGGGGCGTGGGGTGGACGCGCGCCGGAATGCCGTACTTCGCGGCATAGGCCTGCGCCGCTTCCATGCTCGGGAAAGTGAGCACGACCTGCGACTGCGTGTCCGCGCTGCCGGTCCAGCCCATCAGCGGGTCCGGACGCTGCGCTTCGGACTGTTCGAATTCGAGCACCCATTCCGACGTGCGCGCCTTGCCGGACTGCATCGCGTTCTTGGGTCGCTGATAGATTCGTGCTGCCATTTCTGTTTCGTCCTCAAACGCCGGGCGGCGGGCATTTGCCCGCCTTGGCTTCGCGGCATAAGCCGCGGCGCGCAGTCGCGCTTGCGGGCCGTCTTTGCGGCCCGAGGCCGCCAAAATCAAGCGCCTCTATTCGAGAAGGCGTTCTTCGTCTTGAGGCTCGGAGCTTCGGTCCACGGCTCCTCCGGCCAGCGGTGTTTGGGGTAACGGCCCTTCATGTCCTTGCGCACGTCGGCCCAGCTTCCGCGCCAGAAGCCGGGCAGGTCGCGGGTCGCCTGGATCGGACGTCCGGCGGGGCTGGTGAGCTTGAGGAGGAGCGGCGTGTCACCGACCATCGGGTGCCGCTCGAGCCCGAACAGCGCCTGGACGCGCACTTCGACGCTCGGCGCGTCGTCGCCGGTGTAGTCGACCGGGTGATGCGTGCCGGCGGGCGAGACGAACTCTCGCGGGGCGGCGCGATCGAGGCGCTGGCGGCTGCCCCAGTCGAGCTGGCCAAGCAGCGCGTCGACCAGCTTCCCGCGCGGCACCGCGAGGTCGCGGCGCCCCTCGAGCAGGGGCCGCAGCCAGAGGTCGGACGTTTCCCTGAGTGCTTCGAGCGAGAGCGCGTCGATCCCGGCATAGCGCGCACGGGCGAGGAGCTCGGGCGGGAGCAGCGTCCCCAAGCTCTCCACCGTCTTTTCCACAAGGATATCCACAACCTCCGCGGGGTCTGGGGCAGGGTCCGGGCCGCTGGCGAGCACGACCGCACCGAGGCGGCGTTCGAGCCGCGCCTCCACCCTGCCCTCGCGTTCGTTCCACCGCAGGAGCGAGCGGCGCTCGAGCCGTTCAGGCAGCCAGCGTTCGAGGTCCGCTTCCTCCAGCGCCAGTGCGGCGGTGATCCGCGCGCCTTTCGCCTGCCCCTGCGCGTCGCCGATCGCCAGCCACTCGGCACGCGCGAGCGGGCTCGCGGGGTCGAGCACGAACCCGCGCCCGCCAGCCGAGAGCCAGTGCTCGCCCGAGGGATCGCGGCGGCGCGCCACGTTGTCGGGCAGGCCCGCGGCGAGGAGGATGGCCGACGGCACTTCGCCCCTCGCGCGCCCGGAGATTTGCCGCGTCGCCCGCTCCGCCCAGCGCGCCGCGAGCTTGCGGCTCGCCTCGGCGCGGGGGGAGCGGTCGGCGCTCCAGCGCTGCAGGCGCGCGGCGAGGTCCTCGCCGCGTCCGCCGAGACCGCGTTCCTGCAGCAGCAGCGCGATCCGAGCCGCCTCGAGTGCGGCACCGTGCTCGGCGCCGAACAGGACCATTGCCCCGTGCACCGGGTCGAGCGGCAGGGCCGCGAGCATCTCGCCGCGCGGGGTAATCCGCCCCTCGCCGTCGAGCGCGCCGAGCCGCATCAGGCGCTCGCGCGCGGAGGCGATCGAGGCGGCGGGCGGTGGGTCGAGCCATGCGAGCGCGGCGGGGTCGGGCGTGCCCCAGCGCGCGAGGCTGAGCGCGAGCGGGGCGAGGTCGGCAGTGGCAATCTCCGGCAGGTCGAACTCCGGGCGGCCGGGGTGCGCGGCCTGTTCCCACAGGCGGTAGGCGACGCCGAGCCCCTGCCGCGCGGCGCGGCCCGCGCGTTGGCCCGCCGAGGCTTGGCTCGCCCGGCGGGTGACGAGGTGCGTGGCGCCGGCCGCCCGGTCGAACTCGGCATGGCGGGCGAGGCCGCTGTCGACCACGACCGAAACGCCGTCGAGCGTCAGCGAGGTCTCCGCAATGGCCGTGGCGAGGACGATGCGGCGGCGGCCCTGCGGATCGCGGCGGATGGCGGCACGCTGCCCGGCCGGTTCGACCTGACCGTGCAGCGGGAGGATCGGCACCTCAGGCAGGCGTTCGGCCAGCCGCTCGCGCACCCGCTCGATCTCGCGCACGCCGGGTAGAAAAGCGAGCACGTCGCCGCTCTCCTCGCGCCAAGCGGTAAGCACGGCCTGCGCCATGGCGTCTTCAATCCGCTTGTCGGGTGACGAGCTCAACCATCTGATTTCGAGTGGAAAGGCCCTGCCCTCGCTCTCGATCACCGGCGCGTCGCCGCCCAGCAGGCGGGCGAAGCGCGCGCCGTCGATCGTCGCAGACATGATGCAGATGCGCAGGTCCTCGCGCAGCACGGCGCGGCTCTCGAGCGCGAGCGCCAGGCCGAGGTCGCTGTCGAGATGCCGCTCGTGCGCCTCGTCGAACAGCACGGCGGAGACGCCCGCGAGTTCCGGATCCTCGACCACGCGGTTGACGAAGATCGCCTCGGTCATGACGAGCACGCGGGTCCTGGCAGAGGTTCGGCTGTCGAGCCGGGTCAGATAGCCGACCGTCTCGCCCGCTTTCTCGCCCAGCATCTCGGCCATCCGCTCGGCCGCCGCGCGCGCAGCGACGCGGCGCGGGCTGAGGAGGACCACCTGCCCGGTGCACCAGCCCTCGCCAAGCAGCGCGGGAGCGACGGCGGTGGTCTTGCCGGCGCCCGGCGGCGCGACCAGCACCGCCGCACCGGACGTGCGCAGGGCGGCGAGGAGGTCCGGCAGGACGGCGTGGATGGGGAGGTCGGTCACGCGGGTGCCCTAACCCACCTTGTCGCCATGGCGAAAGCTAGATCGGGCGAGCATAGCCCTCTCCCCTTCAGGGGAGAGGGTTGGGAGAGGGGAACTCGCGCAACATCCACCGTCGTTGCGATTTCGGCCCCTCAACTCCGGCTAGCGAGCAAGCTCGCACGCCTGCGTATCTCTCCCCTGAAGGGGAGAGAGCAGGAACCCTCAATACCCCCGCATCACCGCGAAGTGCGCGGCTTCAGCCATGGCGGCGCGAGCCCTGCCGTCGGGGAAGATCGAGATGGCGTCGACCGCGCGGGCAGCGAAGTGGCGGGCGCGGTCGCGGGTCGCCTCGACCGCCTCGTACTTGCCGATCAGCGCGATGGCTTCGGCGAGATCGTCGTCGGACGTGCGGTGGCCGGCGATCGCGGCCTGCCAGAACTTGCGTTCCTCAGGCGTGCCGCGCGCGTAGGCGAAGATCACCGGCAGCGTCATCTTGCCTTCGCGGAAGTCGTCGCCCTGATCCTTTCCCATTTCGGCAGCGTCCGAATCGTAGTCGATCGCGTCGTCGACGAGCTGGAAGGCGACGCCAAGGTTGCGCCCGTAATCGTCGAGCGCCTGCTCCTCCCGCTCACCGCATTCGGCGACCACGGCGCCGATCCGGCTGGCGGCGGCGAACAGGGCGGCGGTCTTGGCGCCGATGATCTGGAGGTAGCGTTCCTCGCTCGTCTCGATCTGGCGCTGCGCGGTGAGCTGCGAGACTTCGCCCTCGGCGATGATCGCGCTCGCGCCGGAGAGGATCTTGAGCACCTTGAGGCTGCCGTCCTCGGTCATCAGCTCGAACGCGCGGCTGAACAGGAAGTCGCCCACCAGCACGGTCGCCGGATTGCCGAAGATGATGTTCGCGGCGGCCTTGCCGCGCCTGAGTTCGCTGCCGTCGACGACGTCGTCGTGCAGCAGCGTGGCGGTGTGGATGAATTCGACCGCCGCGGCCAGCTTGTGCTGGCGCGCGCCCTGGTAGCCGACCAGTTCCGCCCCCGCGAGCGTCAGCATCGGACGCAGGCGCTTGCCCCCACCCGAGATCAGGTGCCCCGCGAGCCGCGGGATCAGCGGAATGTCGCTCTGCATCCGCTCGAGAATTACGGCGTTGACCGCGTTCATCCCGTGCGCCGTCAGCGCGAGCATCGGGTCGAGCGTGGGGCGGCGGCGCGGCAGGGGAACGACGTCGGCTGTCATGGCGCGCACGCATTGCTGCGGCGGGCGGAGCTTGGCAAGCTTGGAATTGCGCGGCGGCGCGTGATAAGCCCCGCCGTGATGCCCGATTCAAACTCCGCAGGCGACGCGCAGCTCGCCGCCTTCCGCCGCAGCATCGACAATATCGACGCCGCCCTGATCCACATCCTGGCGGAGCGGTTCCGCATCACGCAGGCGGTCGGCGAGTACAAGGCGGCCAACGCCCTGCCCCCTGCCGATCCGGGACGGGAGGAGAAGCAGATTGCGCGCCTGCGCAAGCTGGCCGAGGAAGCGCACCTCGACCCGGAATTCTCCGAAAAGTTCCTGCGCTTCATCATCGACGAAGTGATCCGCCACCACGAACGCGCGCGCGGCGGCTAAAGCAGCGCGTCAGTCGTCGCGGTCGCGCCGCCAGCGGCGATCGTCGCGGTCGCGATCACGGCCGCGCCAGCGGCGGTCGTCGTCCCGGTCCCTGTCGCGCCAGCGCCGGTCGCGGTCCCAGCGGTCGCGATCACCGCGCCTGCCCCGGTCACGCCAGTCGCGCCGGTCGTCATCGCGGCGATAGCGCGACCAATTCTCGCGCCGGTCGCCCCGGTCGCGGTAGCGGTCGCGGCGCGATTCCCAATAGCGGCGCGTGTCGTCGTCCCACCGGTAGCGCTGACCGCCGCGGTCGTAGATGTAATAGCCCGTGCCCGGATAGTAGTAGTCGTTGTGCCAGCCGTAATAGGGATAGGAGCGGCCGCCGTAGTACCCGTCGTAATAGTCGTCGTAGTACCCGCTGCCGTAGCCGACCGAGCCGCCGTAATAGCCGTAGCCGTCGCCATAGGTGCTGCATGCGCCGAGACCGATGGTCGCGGCGGCAAGAAGGGCGGATGCAATGATACGCTGGGCCATGGAGGCCTCTCCCGGGTAACGAAGTTCGGCTAACCGATTTATGCGCGAAACGGCCTGCGGTTCCGAAGAACCCGGGCGAAGCGCTCAGGCCGCCCGCGGCAGGATTAGACGCACGAGCAGTCCGCCGAGGTCCTCGCTCTCGCCCAGATCCACGCTGCCGCCGTAGATCTCCGCCACGTCGCGCACGATGGCGAGGCCCAGGCCGGTGCCCGGCTTGCCGGTGTCGAGCCGCGCACCCCGGTCGAAGATGCGGATGCGCTCCTCCTCGGGAATGCCGGTGCCGTCGTCCTCGACCCAGATCACGCAGCGTTCAGCCTCGCGCTCGGCGTCGATCGTTACGAACACGCTGCCGCCGCCGTACTTGGCCGCATTCTCGATCAGGTTGCCGAGAATTTCGTCGAGATCCTGCCGCTCGATCGCGACGCGCACCTCGCGGTTGCCGTCGATGTCCAAGCGGACCTCCGGATAGAGCCGCTCGACTGCGCGGCGCACCGCCTCCGCGCTGTCCCACACGGTGGTCCGCGCATGGCCGACCGAGCGGCGGCCGACGGCGCGTGCGCGGGCGAGGTGATGATCGACATGGCGGCGCATGGCGCGCGCCTCGCGGATCACGGTGTCGGCGAGATCGGGCGCGTGCGCGGTGGCGGCATTGTTGACCACCGTCAGCGGCGTCTTGAGGGCATGGGCGAGATTGCCGGCGTGGGTGCGCGCCTCCTCCGCCTGCCGCTCCGAATGGGCGAGGAGCATGTTGATCTCCTCCACCAGCGGCTGGACTTCGAGGGGCAGCGGGTCCGACACGCGGTTGCTGCCTGTCGTGCGGATGCGCTGGATCGCCGCGCGGATGCGGCGCAGCGGGAGCAGGCCGTAGTAGCTCTGCAGCACGGCCATGGCGAACAGGCCGAGGCCGAGCGCGGCGAAGCTCCACACCAGGATCGAGCGGATGCGCGCGATCTGCGCGTCGAGGTTCTCGCGCGCGGAGGCGACCATGAAGGTCCAGCGGGTGTCGCTTTCGGGCAGGATTACCGTGCGCTCGACCACGCGCAGCGGCTCCTCGGGAAACTGCATGTTGTCGTAGAAGTGCGGCTCGTGATCGACGTGGTCGCCTTGCGGCTGCAAGGTCCGGTCCCACAGCGACTGCGAGGGCTGCGCGCCGAGCGAGAAGGATTCGAACCCCTCGCGCCCCTCGGCCGTAATCTGCCAGTACATGCCGCTGTTGGGCTCGAGGAAGCGCGGTTCGCCGATCGGGCGGATGAAGTAGACCTCGCCGTCCGGGCCCACCTCGGAAATTACGATCATCGTGTTGAGCAGGTAACCGAGCTGCTCGTCGAAGCTGTTCTGGACCTGACCGGTCAGCGTGCGCTCGAGCGCGATCCCGCCGCCGACCAGAAGCACAAGGATCCAGCCCGCCGCGATGAGCAGCATGCGCCGCGCGAGGCTGCCCGTATGCGGCGTCTGGCCGTCGCTCTCGCCGTCCGCAGCGCCGTCGCCGGACGGAGCCTCCGGCTCGCCGGAGGCGGGCGCCGACTTCGGGGCGTCAGGCGCGCGGGGCGTCTGCGGGGTCGTCGAGGCTGTAACCGAGGCCACGGATGGTCGTGATGACTTCCGCACCCAGCTTCTTGCGGATGCGGGTGACGAAGACCTCGATCGTGTTCGAATCGCGGTCGAAATCCTGATCGTAGATGTGCTCGATCAGTTCGGTGCGGCTGACCACCTTGCCCTTGTGGTGCATGAGGTAGCTCAGCAGCTTGTATTCCTGCGCAGTCAGCTTGACCGGCTCCCCCTTGAGCGTGACCCGGCCCGAGCGTGTGTCGAGCCGCACGTCACCGGCGGTCAGTTCGCTGGAGGTATTGCCCGAGGCGCGGCGGATCAGCGCACGCAGGCGGGCGATCAGTTCTTCGGTCTGGAACGGCTTGGCGAGATAGTCGTCGGCCCCGGCGTCAAGCCCGGCGACCTTGTCTGACCAGCTATCGCGCGCGGTCAGCACCAGCACGGGGAAGCCGCGCCCTTCGCGGCGCCACATGCCCAGCACGGTGAGCCCGTCGATCTCCGGCAGGCCAAGGTCGAGGATGACCGCATCGTAATCCTCGGTCGCGCCGAGGAAGTGGCCGTCTTCGCCGTCGGTCGAGAGATCGACGGCATATCCGTTCTGTTCGAGCGTGGACTTGAGCTGCTGGCCGAGCGTAGGTTCGTCCTCGACGATCAGGATGCGCATTGCTGGTTCGTTCCCCCTGGATCAGGCTGACGCTAAGTGGGCTTTCGGGGTGAACGCGTCAACAAGCGAGGGGGTTTCCCTCCCCGGCTCATCCCACCGCGCATCAGCGGCTGCGGCGCACGACGCGGCCAGTGCGCGCGTCGACGTCGATGAAGGTCACACGGCCGTCGCGGATGAACTTGAGGCGGTAGATCATGGCCGTCGAATCGTAGGCCGGGCCGAGATATTCCGAACCCTTCATCCGCGGCAGCACGCGCCGTTCGATCTCGCGCAGGGGCAGCACATTGCCGGCGCGCATCTCGCGCCGCACCTCGCCCTGGTCGTTGCGCGACTGAGCAAGCGCCGGCGCAGCGAGGCCGGAGGCGACCAGCGTGGCAGCAAGGCAGGAGGCAATGAGCTTTCGCATAGTGCCAACCTGCCTAGACTGCGCGGATTGAACAAGCTCTGAATGCACGCACTGCGCAGCGTTCAGCAAGAAAACCAGTGTTCTAGCGGGTCATCTCGTACTTGACGGTGACGGTTACGCCGGTGCCGACTTCGCCGGGCTCGATCTTGGTGCTGGCGCCGGCCTCTTGCACGTCCGCACGCATCATCACCGGCTGCGGCCCGCCGTAGCTCTGGAAGGTTTCCGAGATCTCGAGCAGGCGCACGCCGGAGAAGCCGGCCATGCGGGCATATTCCTGGGCCATGGCCTGCCCACTCTGATAGGCCCTGGTGCGCGCCTCGCGCTTCGCGGCCTCGTCCGCCTCGAGCATGAAGTTCGGGCCGTAGATGTTGTTGGCCCCCGCCGAGACGAGCGCGTCGAGCACTTCGCCCGCCCGTTCTAGATCGCGCAGCTTGACCTGCACCTGGTTGTTCACGTCGTAACCCACGAAAGTGCGCGAGCCGCCGTTGCGGTCGAAGTCGTACTGCGGGTTGAGGTTGAAGTTGGAGGTCTGGATATCGCGCGAGGCAATGCCGAGGTCGCGCAGCTTCGCGATCACCTGCTCCATCGCCTGCGCGTTCTGACGCACCGCTTCCTGCGCGGTCGGTGCACGGGTCGTGACTCCGGCGCCGATCTGGGCGACGTCGGGCGCGGAGTGGACGATCTCATTCACCGTCAGCTCGACCACCGGCCCCTGGGCCTGGATCTGGACTTCGGCGGCGTGGGCGGCGGTTGCAGCCAGCGCGGTCATGGCAAGCACGGGAACGGCGTAACGGATCATTGGGATGCCTCCTTGGCGATTCTCGCCTTTTGTTGGGTCCGGCACGCTTACGCGTGGCTGAACCGGGTTGTTCCGAAGCGCCTTCGCGGCAATAGGGGTGCGCAAAGGGAGGAAGGGTCAGAATGACGATCTTGCGCGCACTTACCATGATTTTCGCGCTGGCGTGGAGCGCCGCGGCCACCGCGCAGCCTGGGATGCAGCCGGTGCCCGATCGGCAGCCGGGCGAAGGCGAAGGCCCCTACACGACGCTGGTGATCCGCGGCGCGACGATGATCGATGGCACCGGCGGCCCGCCGATGGGGCCGGTCGACATCGTGGTCGAGCGCGACCGCATCGCCGGCGTTCACCTGACGGGCGCGCCGCAGGACGTTCTCGATAGCGCCAGTCGCACGATCGACGCGAGCGGGATGTACGTGATGCCCGGCTTCGTCGACGTGCACGGGCACAACGGCGACCCCGGCAAGGCGCCGCAGCCCTCCTACGGCTACAAGCTGTGGCTGGCGCACGGGGTCACGACGGTGCGCGGCGTCTCGTTCTACTTCGGCCCCGACCAGCCCGACCTCAGCGACGCGGCGCGCAGCGAGGCGAACACCATCACTGCCCCGCGCCTGATCCCCTACGCCGCCTTCGGCGACAAGTGGGACGGCGGCACGCCGGACACGCCCGAGAAGGCGCGTGCCTGGGTTCGCTGGATCAAGCAGGCCGGATATCACGGGGTGAAGTTCTTCAACTCCGAAACGCCCGAAGTGCTCGGCGCAGCGTTGGACGAGGCGGACAAGCTGGGCCTCGGCACCGTGGCGCACCTCGCTCAGGTCGGCGTGGCGCAGGTCAACGCGCGCAAGGCGGTCGAGCTCGGACTCGACGGCGTGACGCACTTCTACGGCCATTTCGAGAGCCTGTTGAAGGACGGCACCGTGCCGCAGTACCCGGCCGGCTACAACTATCTCGACGAACAGGACCGCTTCGGCGAAGTCGCCAACCTCGCCGACCAGATCGTCGCGCCGGACAGCGAAAAGTGGGACGAGTACGTCAACTTCCTGGTCGAAAGCGGCGTGACCCTGAGCCCGACCTTCAACATCTACGCCGCCAGCCGCGACGTGATGCGCGCCCGCACGCTCGAGTGGCACGACAAGTACACCCTGCCCTCGCTGATGAACTTCTACGAGCCGAGCCTGACCAACCACGGCAGCTACTATCACGACTGGACGACCGAGGACGAAGTGGCCTGGCGCCATTTCTACCGCCCGTGGATGCGAATGACCAACGAGTTCAAGAACGAAGGCGGTCGCGTCACCGCCGGGTCCGACCCGGGCTATATCTACCAGACCTGGGGCTTCGCTTATATCGCCGAGCTGGAAATGCTGCGCGAGGCGGGGCTCAGCCCGCTCGAGGTGATCCAGGCCGCGACGATCAACGGCGCGCGCGAGATCTACGAACCCAAGGGAATCGAGCCGCCGATCGGCAGCATCCGCGTCGGCAAGCTGGCCGATCTGGTGATCGTGCCCGAGAACCCGCTCGACAATCTCAAAGTCCTCTACGGCACCGGCCACAAGCGCCTGAACCGCGAGACGAACCGGATCGAGACCGTCGGCGGCGTACGTTGGACCGTCAAGGACGGCGTGGTCTACGACGCGCCGGCTCTGCTCGAAAGCGTGGCGCGGATGGTGGAGGAGCAGCGCGCGGCGCAGGGGCAGTAGCCCCTTCGCCGCTTGCGGCAAGGCGCGCCCTCGCCTACCTCGCGCGCCTCATGGCACAACCACCGATCCTCTCCTGGGAAGGCCTCGGGCTGCAGCAGGGCGGCCGCTGGCTGTTCGGCGGGCCCGAGCAGGCCGACATCGACCTGCACATCGGCCCGCACGACCGCCTGGCGCTGATCGGCCGCAACGGCGCAGGCAAGACCACACTGTTCCGCCTGATCGACGACCAGATCGAGGCCGACCGCGGCGTCCGCAAGATCAAGCCGGGGACCCGGATTGTGCTGCTCGAGCAGGATCCCGATTTCACCGGCTGCGATACGCTGATGGACTTCGCCCTGCGCGGCGAGCACGCGCCTGCGGAACACGAGGTGGAGGCAATCGCGGGACAGCTCGGCATCGACATGAGCACCACGGCGAAAGGCGCGAGCGGCGGGGAGCGGCGCCGTGCCGCCATTGCCAAGGCGCTGGCGCAGGAGCCCGACCTGCTGTTGATGGACGAGCCGACCAACCACCTCGACCTCGCGGCAATCGACTGGCTCGAAGGCTGGCTCGACCGTTACAAGGGCGCGTTCGTCGTCATCAGCCACGATCGCACCTTCCTCAAGCGCCTGACCCGCGCGACCATCTGGCTCGACCGCGGGACGCTGCGGCGCAAGGAAGTCGGCTTCGGCGGCTACGAAGCCTGGGAAGAGCAGGTCTATGCCGAGGAAGCGCGCGCAGCGGAAAAGCTCGACGCCCGGCTGAAGCTGGAGGCGCATTGGCTCGAGCGCGGCGTCACTGCGCGGCGCAAGCGCAATCAGGGGCGGCTCGAGAAACTATGGCAAATGCGTGCCCAGCGCGCCGCAATGATCGCACCCAAGGGCACGGCCAAGCTCGGCCTCGCGACCGAGGAGGAGTTCAGGTCCAAGTCGGTGATCGTGGCGGAGGGCGTCTCCAAGTCCTATGGCGAGCGCAAGATCATCCGCGACTTCACCCTGCGCATTCAGCGCGGGGACCGGATCGGCGTGGTCGGCGCCAACGGCGCGGGCAAGACCACCCTGCTCAAGCTGCTGACCGGCGAGATCGCGCCGGACGAGGGCACGGTCGAAATATCCAAGAAGCTCACCGGCGTGATGATCGACCAGCAGCGCAGCCTGCTCTCCGGCGACAAGACAGTGCGCCAGGTGCTCGCCGAGGGCGGCGACTGGATCGACGTGCGCGGGGTACGCAAGCACGTTCAGGGCTATCTCAAGGAGTTCCTGTTCGATCCGAGGGTCGTCGACACCAAAGTCGGGATCATGTCGGGCGGCGAGCGCAGCCGCCTGTTGCTGGCGCGCGAGTTCGCCCGCAAGTCGAACCTGCTCGTGCTCGACGAGCCGACCAACGACCTCGATCTCGAAACGCTCGACCTGTTGCAGGAAGTGATCGCCGACTACGACGGCACCGTGCTGATCGTCAGCCACGACCGCGACTTCCTCGACCGCACGGTGACGTTGACCCTCGGCCTGGACGGCAGCGGCTTGGTCGATATCGTCGCCGGCGGCTACGAGGATTGGGAAGCGAAGCGGAAGGAGCGCAAAGCGCCCGTTCCGCGTGCGGTCGGAGCTGGTGGCGGGCCGGCCAAGGTGCCGAACAAGCCCACCCCCCAATCGCCTCCCTCAAGCGGGAGGGGGAGCCAGAAGCTCTCCTACAAGGACCAGCGCGACTACGAGCTTCTGCCGGCGCGGATCGAGGAACTCGAAACGGCAATCGCCCGCGGCGAGGAGATCCTCGCCGACCCGGAGCTCTACACGCGCGACCCGCAGAAGTTCGCCAACATCAGCAAGGGCATCGAAAACGCCCGCGCCGAAAAGGACGCGGCGGAGGAACGCTGGCTGGCCCTCGCGGAGATGATCGAGGGCTGAGATCGCTTCCATTTTGCGTCAGGCAAATGAGAGGATCGCCGCACTAAGAGCTCAGGGGATGCGGTAGAAGTCGGCCACTCGCTCCAGCGCGATCTTCAGCACGACCTTGCCGCTGCGGGCCGGCCAGGAAAGTGCGCGTTCGGCACTGGGGAGACTTTCGCAGCCGCAGACCACGCGCCACAGGATGTCGGCCAGACCGCTGCCGGCCAGCGCGATAGCGCCGTCGAAGCGCTGTTTGGCCGCGATCTGACTCTCGGTCGGGGAGAGGCCCGGCCCGCAGCCCAGCACTTTGATCCGGACCGGATCCCAGCGCATGGTGACGCTGGGGCCCAGCCGCGCGCGCTCGTAATCGGCGCGCAGGCACTCGCCGGCGGCGAACAGGCGGTCGGGCAGGTGTCCGCGCGCATGGAGCCAGGAGAGCGGCGATTCGGCGAGATTCACGGTTACCGTCCGCCAGCTTCCCCCCGCAGGCGCCTTGCGGCTGGGGCCTTCAGGCGTGAGTTCACGTTCGGCGAACTTGCGGGGCATGGCGATTCTCCTTGACGGGCTTGCGAATCACCGCTTGCCAAAACGACACGCGTGTAGGAAAGTGAAAACCAGATGGGTTAAGCGGGAAATGTGATGATCAACCGAATCCGGGATATTCGCAGGGAGAAGGGCCTGACCCTCGCCGATCTGGCCGCGGCCTGCGATCCGCCGACAACCGCGCAGACGATCGGGCGGCTGGAAACCGGCATGCGCAATCTCTCGACCAAGTGGATGGACCGGATCGGCAATGCGCTCGGCGTCGATCCGGAAACGCTGGTCCGTTCCGACAACTCGCAGCACCCGCAGGTGGTCGCAACGCTCGGCCCGAGCGGCCCGGACGCTCTCCCCCGGTCGCGGGACGCGATTCCGCCCACCGAGCTAGGCGGCGACGCCCCGCTGGTGGTGCTCGCGGTCGAAGCTTCGGCCGGGCCTTACCTTGCGGGCGACCAGCTCTGGATGCGCCAGCTCAACCCGGACGAGGCGCCGCGAGCGATCAACCGCGACGTGCTCGTTCCGCGCAAGGGCGGACGCTTCGCCTTCGGGCGACTGATCGACCGGCAGGGCAATCTCGTGGGCATTCTCCCGCCCGGCGCCGGGCAGAAGCAGCAGGTGGTCGAATCGCCCCAATGGATCGCCGTTGCGGAGATGCTGGTGCGCCGGCTGTGACAACCCCTCGTCGCCTGCTTTCGATCGCGACGCTCTACCCCAATGCGCATACGCCGCAGTTCGGCACGTTCGTGGCGCGCTCGCTCGAGGCGTTGGCGGCGCGCGGCGACTGGCAGGTGACGGCGATCAATCCGATCGGCATCCCGCCGCTCGCGATCGGCCGCTATCGCGCATTGGCCAAGGCCGCGGTCGACGGCGTCGAGAACGGCGTCGAGGTGCACCGACCGAGCTACATGCTGGTTCCGCGGGTCGGCGCGCGCACCAATCCGAGCATGATCGCGCGCGCGGTGCTCCCGCTTGCGCGCCGGCTGCACGAGGAGCGCCCATTCGATCTGGTCGATGCGCAGTTCTTCTATCCGGACGGGCCCGCGGCCGCGTGGATCGCGCGCCAGCTCGGCCTGCCCTACGCGATCAAGGCGCGCGGGTCGGACATCACCTACTGGGGCGCCAAGGCTTTTGCGCGCGAGCAAATGCTCGAGGCGGCGGCCGGTGCGCGCGGGCTGCTCGCGGTCTCGGAGGCGCTGAAGGAGGACATGATCGCCCTCGGCATGCCTCCGGGCCGGATCGCGATCCACTACACCGGCCTCGACCGCGACCGCTTCCGTCCCCTCGCCCACTCGGGTCTGCGCACGAAGCTGGGCGCTTCGCTCGGCATCCCGCTGGGCGAGAAGGAGAAGGTGGTCACGGCGGTCGGCGCGCTGATCGACCGCAAGGGGCAGGACCTGGTGATCGGCGCGATCGCGAGCATTCCCGGCACGCGGCTGCTGCTGGTCGGAAAGGGGGAGGACGAGAAGCATCTGCGCAGCCTCGCGCGCGATCTCCGGGTGGAAGATCGGGTGCATTTCCTCGGCTCGGTCGATCACGACACGCTGCCGGTCGTACTCTCGGCCGCGGACGTGATGGCGCTTCCGTCGAAGAAGGAAGGGCTCGCCAATGCCTGGGTCGAGGCGCTCGCTTGCGGGACACCGATCGTGATCTCGGATGCGGGCGGCGCGCGCGAACTCGTGACGGGGCCGGAGGCCGGGTACGTCGTCCGCCGCGACATCGAATCGATCGCGGCGGCGCTACGCAGGCTGTTCGCCGCCCCGCCGGCGCGCGAGCGCGTGGCGGCGACGGTCGAACGCTTCGGCTGGCCCGCGCACGCCGCGGAACTCGCGCGGCGTTACGTAGGGCTGATCTAGCTCAGACCTCGCCGCGCGCGGCCTTCTCCTGCCGGTCCGCCGCCGATTCCTGCGGCACGAAACTGTGCGAATCGACACCCAGCCAGATCAGGATCGGCGCGGCCATGTAGACCGAGCTGTAAGTGCCGACGAACAAGCCGAGGGTGATCGCGGCTACCATGCTGAACAGGCTCGCCGGACCGAACAGGAGCAGCGGCAGGAGTGCGATGAACAGCGTCAGCGAGGTCATCACCGTGCGCGCCAGGGTCTCGTTCACCGACAGGTCGAGCAGCTCGGGCAGCGGCATCTTGCGATACTTCTTCAGGTTCTCGCGGATGCGGTCGTAGATCACGATCGTGTCGTTCAGCGAATAGCCGATGATGGCGAGGATCGCGGCGATGCTCTGCAGGCTGAACTCCATCTGGAACAGTGCGAACATGCCGAGCGTCAGCGACACGTCGTGAAACAGCGCGAAGAGTCCGCCCACGCCGAACTGCCATTCGAAGCGGATCCAGATGTAGAGCGCCACGGCCAGCATGGCCGCAATCAGCGCTAGGGCTGCGTCCTGTCGGAATTCGTCGGAAACCTTGCCGGAAACATTCTCGTTCCCGTCGAGCCGGAAGTCGTCGAAGTTGGTCTGCAATTCGTCGACGATCTCGTTGGCGATCGTCTGCGCCGCCTCCGGATTGCCTTCGGCACTCTCCGGCAGCGGCACACGGATGGAGACCTGGTTGTCCTCGCCGAAGCGCTGCACAACCGGTTCGCCGTAGCCGAGATCGGCCACCCGGTCGCGCAGGTCGCCGATCGGGGCCTCCGTGCTTTCGGTAAAGGTCGCCGTGATGTTGAGGCCACCGGCGAAGTCGACGCCGTAGTTGAGCCCCTTGGTCAGTACCAGCCCCCAACTCGCGGCGATCAGCACCATGCTGATCACGTAGAACGGGATGCGCCACTTGAGGAACTTGATGTTCGTGTCGTCGGGGACGAGCTTGAGCCGTTTCATTTCCCGATCCCCTTTACAGATGA
>JAPSJS010000090.1 GCA_031178065.1 Altererythrobacter sp. | reverse complement strand
GGCCGAGCGGGTCAAGGCCGCGACCAAGGAGGCGGAGAAGAACGGCACCCTCGGCCACGGCATGCACCAGCCCTTCCGCACCATGTTCGAAGACGTGTTCGAGGAACTGCCCTGGCACCTCAAGGAACAGGCGGAGCAGGCGACCCGCGAGCGGCTGATCAAGTTCCACGGAGGGCGTCCGCAATGAGCGCCGAAGTGAAGGAAAATCAAGCGGCACAGAGCGGCACCGAGCGCCGCCTCAACATGATCGAGGCGATCAACGACGCGCTCGACATCATGCTGGAGCGCGACCCCGACGTGATCGTGATGGGGGAGGACGTCGGTTATTTCGGCGGCGTCTTCCGTTGCACGGCCGGCCTGCAGAAGAAGCACGGGAAGACGCGGGTGTTCGACACGCCGATTTCCGAATGCGGGATCATCGGGGTTGCAGTGGGAATGGGCGCCTATGGCCTCAGGCCCGTGCCCGAGATTCAGTTCGCGGACTACATCTATCCGGGGCTCGACCAGCTCATCTCCGAAGCGGCGCGGCTGCGCTATCGCTCGGCCACGGAATATATCGCGCCGATGACGGTGCGATCCCCGTTCGGCGGGGGCATCTTCGGCGGGCAGACGCATAGTCAGAGTCCGGAGGCGATCTTCACCCACGTCTCGGGCCTCAAGACCGTGATCCCCTCGACTCCCTACGATGCCAAGGGGCTGCTGATCTCGTGCATCGAGGACAACGACCCGGTCATCTTCTTCGAGCCGAAGCGGATCTACAACGGGCCGTTCAGCGGCTACTACGACAAGCCGGCCGAACCGTGGAAGCGGCATCCGCAGAGCGTCGTGCCCGAGGGGTACTACAAGATCCCGCTCGGCAAGGCGCGCACGGTGACCGAGGGCGACGCGATGACCGTGCTCACCTACGGCACGATGGTTCACGTGGTCGAGGCGGTCTGCCGCGAGAAGGGGGTCGAGGCGGAAATCCTCGACCTGCGCACGCTGGTGCCGATCGACATCGAGGCGATCGAAGCCTCGGTCGAGCGTACCGGCAAGTGTCTGATCGTGCACGAGGCGACCCGCACCTCCGGGTTCGGAGCGGAGCTTTCCGCGCTCGTCACCGAACGCTGCTTCTATCACCTCGAAGCCCCGGTCGAACGCGTGACCGGCTTCGACACCCCTTATCCGCACAGCCTCGAATGGGCCTATTTCCCAGGTCCCGTTCGCATCGGCGAAGCGATCGACAAGCTCCTGAAGGACTGACGCACATGGCCAGATTCACCTTCAATCTTCCCGACATCGGCGAAGGCATTGCCGAGGCCGAGATCGTCGACTGGCACGTCAAGGTCGGCGATCGCGTAGAGGAGGACGACCGCCTCGCCGACATGATGACCGACAAGGCGACCGTCGAGATGGAAAGCCCGGTGGCGGGCAAGGTCGTCGAGGTCGCGGGCGAGACCGGCGACACGATCGCCATCGGCTCGATGCTGGTGGTGATCGAGACCGAGGGCGAAGTGCCCGAGGACGTGCAGGGGGCAGAAGACGCCGCTCCCGCGCCGAAGGCTGACGAAGTCGAGGAGCGAATCGAGGTCGAGACCTCGGACGCGAGTGACGCCGACGATGCGATTGCGGCGGAAAAGCCCTCTCCCCTTCAGGGGAGAGGGAGGAGCGGCGAAGCCGCGGAGGGAGTGGGGGATGTGAGCGGTGTCCCCCACTCCCCGGCCCTCTCCCCTGAAGGGGAGAGGGAGAAGGTCCTCGCCTCTCCTGCCGTGCGCGCCCGCGCGAAAGATCTCGGCATCGACCTCGCCGAAGTAAGGCCGGCCGAAGACGGCCGCATCCGCCACGCCGATCTCGACGCCTTCCTCTCCTACAACGCCGGCAGCGGCTTCTCGGCCGCGGGCCGAGTACGCGCTGACGAGCAGATCAAGGTCATCGGCCTGCGCAAGCGCATCGCGCAGAACATGGCCGAATCGAAGCGGCACATCCCGCATTTCTCCTATGTGGAGGAATGCGACGTGACCGAGCTCGAGCGGCTGCGCGCCGACCTCAACGCGAACCGCGGCAGCAAGCCCAAGCTCACCATGCTGCCGCTGCTGATCGCCGCAATCTGCCGGACGCTGCCCGGCTTTCCGATGATCAACGCGCGCTATGACGACGAGGCGGGCATGGTCACGCGCCACGGCGCGGTTCACCTCGGCATGGCGACGCAGACCGACAAGGGCCTGATGGTCCCCGTGATCCGCGACGCGCAGGCGAAGAACCTGTGGCAGCTCGCGCGAGAGATCGGCCGCCTGGCGGAAGCCGCGCGCGACGGGTCCGCGAAGTCGGAGGAGCTTTCCGGCTCGACGCTTACGCTCACTTCACTCGGTCCGCTGGGCGGCGTGGCGACGACGCCCGTCATCAACCGGCCCGAAGTGGCGATCATCGGGCCCAACCGGATCATCGAGCGGCCGATGTTCGTGCCCGACGGCATGGGCGGCGAACGGATCGAGAAGCGCAAGCTGATGAACGTCTCGATCAGCTGCGACCACCGCGTGGTCGACGGCTACGACGCCGCCAGCTTCGTGCAGGCGCTCAAGAAGCTGCTGGAAACGCCGGTTCTGCTGCTGGCGGACTGACCTGGATCCTCCCCATTTGCGCTTCGCGAAAATGGGGAGGATCGGGTAGGGTCGGCCTTATGCCCACCAACCCACGCATCGACGCCTATATCGACAAGGCTGAGCCCTTCGCGCAGCCGATCCTCCGGCATGTCCGCGCTCTCGTGCATTCCGCGCTGCCGGAGGCCGAGGAAGCGATCAAGTGGGGCATGCCGCACTTCACCGTGGGCGGCAAGAACGTGGTCGGGATGGCAGCGTTCAAGGCGCATGCGGCGGTGATGATCCACGGCGAGGATGATTCGGCGGAGGGCATGGGCACCCTCGGCAAGATCGCGTCGCTCGGAGAATTGCCGCCCGATGAGGATCTCGCAGCACGCTTCCGGGCGGCTGCCGATGCGTTCGTTTCAGGGAAAGCATCGACGCGCGCCGCGAGGCCCAAGCCGGAGATCGCGATGCCGGACGACTTCGGCCGCGCGCTCGAGGCCGCGCCGCAGGCGCGCGCGTTCTTCGATACGCTCGCCCCGTCCTATCGCCGCGAGTACCTGGAATGGATCGTCGGGGCGAAGCGCCCGGAAACGCGCGCGAAACGCATCATCACTGCCGTCGAGTGGCTTGGCGAGGGCAAGAAGCGCAACTGGAAGCACGCAGGCCGCTAGCCGGCCCGCTCAGCGCACGATGGCGCTGTAGGTCACGCGGGCGGCGCGCGGTGCGGCGCTGCCGTCGTCGAAGCGCCAGCGCAGATGCGTGACGTCTTCGGGCGAGGCGAGCCGCATGCCGTCGCCATCCGCGGTTCGCATCGTGCCGAGCCGGCCCCAGCTGCGGCCCCCGTCGACCGAAACCTCGAGCGCGTCTGAACTGCTGCGCTGGAACGAAAGGGCGCGGGGCACCGCGCTGGAGACGGTGACCGGATCGCCGCTCCGCCGCCCGCGCCATTCGACCATCAGCACGACCTTGTCGCCGGACCGCAGGCTCTCGGCCGGCTCGATGGTGCGAACCCGCTCGCCGTCGGGCGTGGTCGCGGTACGCTCCACATAGACCGCGCGCGAGATGCCGCTCGCCGACTGTGCCGCCACGCCGCTGGCGGCGAAGCAGGCGAGGCTGCCGATCACAAAACCGATACGCATGGGCTTTCCCCCCTTCGTCTCCTCGTGCTCCGAGGTGAGGGGAAGAGACGAAAATATGGTTAACGAAAGCCTCCGCGCGGGCGCTTTTCCACACCGTGAAAAAGCCGCGCGCGAGGCCATTGACAGCCCTTTCAGGCTGCCCTAGTGGCCCGGCTCCCAAGCGGCGCACCGCCCGAGAATGCGCGGGTGTAGCTCAGTTGGTTAGAGCGCCGGCCTGTCACGCCGGAGGTCGCGGGTTCGAGTCCCGTCACTCGCGCCACTTGGGGTTTTCTTCGAAGATTTATTTGGAATGGTGCCGCGTTCGCTGCGCGCAGCACCGCCTCAAACCCCCTCCTCTGAAGAGGAGGGGGTTTCGACGTTGCGCTCTATCTTCTCCCCCTCCTCTTTACAGGAGGGGCAGGGGGGCGCCGCAGCATCTCAGCCCCAGCGGCCGGTCTCCATCCAGATCAGGAAGCGCCTGAGCGGCAGGAGCCAGACGAGGCCCAGCGCGAGGTAGATCGGGGTCTGCGCCCAAGCCGGCCAGCCGCCGATGAGATCGGGCACGTAGCGCGCGATCAGCAGGCCGTAGACCGTCAGGCCGGCGAGTAGCCCCAGGATGCCTACCGGAAGGCGCCAACTCGGTTCCTCGCGCATCAGAAGGGCCCGTAGAGCCGCGTGGGCGTGACGACGGCGTCGAGCGGCACGTCGTGCGGTTCGGCCGGCAGTTCGCCGACGAGCTGGCTGTCCCACGCAAGCCCGATCCGCAGTGTGTCGGGATGCGCGGCGAGCCAGCGATCGTAGTGCCCGCCGCCCTGACCCAGGCGGTCGCCACGATCGGTGAAGCCGAGCAGCGGCACGAACAACACCTGCGGCTCGATCGCTTCGGCATCGGCCGAGGGCTGACGAATCGCGAACGGGCCCTCGACGAGATCGCTCTCGCCGAACGGATCGGTGTGCTGGGCGAACTCCATCGGCGCCTCGCGCGCGGCGAAGCGGGGAAGGGCGACCGTGTGCCCGCGCTCGGCGAAGAACCGGGTGTAGGACGCCGCCGGCGCCTCGTGCGGATGCGCGACGTAGAGGCCGATCACGGCGCCTTCGGGTACGCGTTCGAGCAGCGGCGCGGGCGGCCGGTGGAACACGAGCGCGCGAATCTGTTCGGGCAAGGCGGCGACATGCTCGCGGCGCGCGGCGCGCAGCGCCTTCCTCAGTTCGGCCTTGGTCATAGCCTCGCGTATATCGGGGAAATCGAGTGGCGGAACCACCATGGGTCGTTTTCCGGCGAAATCCTCTGACGCCTAAACGTCAGGTGGGCGCCGTATGCCCGGGTCCCCCGGACGAACCAGTGGACCAAGGCAGGGACAGCTCCCTTTGGATTGCTTATAGCCTCAGGGATATTCTAGCAGATCGTGCCGGGCAGTCCCGCCGCCCTCTATTTAGGGTGCCGGAGCCTTGCTCTCAAGCTTCTCGGCGCAATTCTCGAGCAGGTCGGCGAATCGTTCGAGCGCAGGGGCGAGATCCGGGTCGCGAAACAGGTCGGGGGCAGGGGACGCGGCCGCACCGGCGGCCTTCAGTTCATCGAGCTCCCGGCGGAGCGTCTCGATCTCGGAGCGGGCGGCTGCCGCGTCCACTTCGGCATCCTGATGGGCGGCGCGAAGGCGCTCGATCTCGTCATCGCGCTCGGCGATCGCCTGGCGCACTTCCCCCGCCGTGCCGTCGAGGCGTTCGCGCAGGCCGGCGGCTTCGGACGCGGCGCGGCGCTGTTCGTCGAGTTCGTCTGCGAGCAGGAGCGCAGCGAAGAGCAGGTTCTGCGCATCGCGGGCGGTGAGATTGCTGCCGAGCTGCTGCAGCTTGGCGTCGACCACTTCGCCCAGGCGCGTGACGTGCGCTTCCTCGCCATCGGCGCAGCCGACCGTGTACTCGCGGCCGCCGACCAGGAGCCTGACCTCGCTCATCGCTCAAGCCTCTCGATCAGCGCGTCCAGTTCCTTGAGAGCGCCGGAGGTCGCTTCGCGCAGCCGCTCGTGCTCGACCACCAGGCCGGAAACCGAGGGCGGGGCCGGGTGATAGTCGTCCGCCGCCTTGGCGATCCGGCCGAGTGCAGCCTCGATGCGCTGCACGGCGCGTTCGATACGCTCGCCATCCATGAGACCAAACTATCGCAAATGTGTGACCGCGCAAAGCCTTGCCGTCGCCTGTTGATAACTTGCGCCGGCTCGGCGGCCGGGGACGTGCCGCTGCCCGCTGTTGACCTGCGCCTGCGCGTCCGCAAAGGCTTCGCGCGCCCGAATCGACCGGGCATGCGCATTACCTTACGCCTCCAGGAGCACACCCCGCATGAGCCTCGATCCGACCCGCCTGGCGCCGATGGCCA
>JAPSJS010000089.1 GCA_031178065.1 Altererythrobacter sp. | reverse complement strand
TTCAGTTCTTCACGGCATTGGAATATTGCTTTCAGTACTACCTTCAGCACAGCTACTGATGGGGTGGCGGCTTTGTCTTCGAGAGTGTTGCAGTCCTTGGCAACGAGGGCCGCTCTCCACAAGGGGAAGAAATCCCCTTCGAGCTCAACAATGCGCAAATTCGCGAATGTAAGCTTACTTTTGAGTTCCAACGCCTCATCTAGGCTTTGAACATAATCCGGGATTGGCCGAACCTCGGGCTCGAAGACGAAGTTGCCTTCGTTGTCATAATCACCGTGAAGACCGAACTCCTCACGAGGGCGGCCGTCCTCATCCAGGTAATCAACCCACATTCCCGTTTTCAGCCAGACCCATTCAATTTCTTCGGTTGGCAGGGTTAAGCCTGGAAAGCGAAATTGGCCCACTTTTGCGATCTGCTTCACTTCCCAACGGTGGAATGCCTCGAATATTATGACATTAAGCGGCCGATTGGTCGGATCAGTGAGGGTCCGACCATATTCATCCAGTAGCTCGTAAAGCCGCGAGAGTTCCGTGAAATTCACGTCCGCAGGCGTGGGAATGTCAGACTGCATCGGCAGATTCCTGCGCCGACTGACCGCTGGCAAGTGCGAATGCCGGAGGAACGACCGGAGCCGGCAAGCCCCTTGCAAGCCGCCGTTCATTCCGGACGGTGAAAAGATAATCAACGACCGGCACACACCTCTTGTAGGACCATCCCCGTGAACCGGATGGATGCGGTATATGGGCGGCTACAGCACCCCAGTCGGGCGCCCAGTTGATTTCATGCGCTTCGTAATGCCGAGTACCGGCCCGATACGCCGCAGATATCGCCTTATGAACCGGCTTACGGCGCCACAATTCTGTCCCACAGACCAGAACAATTTCGGCCTCAGTCCTTTTAACATTCTCGACGAATTCGCTGGCAGCCGCCCCATTCCACAGCTCCTGGGGCGGACGGTCGCCAGGTTTGTTTCCCGCGATGAACGGAATGTAATTGCTGAAAATCACTGAGTGCCAAAACGCCGCAGATTGCTCACGAGTCAGCCCGTCACTCAGACGCTTCGTGACCAGTCTCTCCACGCGCCTGAAAAACTGGGCGTTTGGACCGAGCCGCCCGTTGACGTAAGCAGTGACTACATCGTTCGTTATTTCGGGGATTTCGGAGCCCACAGGAGCGCTGTGATGATAATGGGCCTCACCCAGCACCATGAGCCGTGCACCACCCAAAATGTTGTCGCTCTGCCCGTAAAAATCGCCACGCCAAAACTCAGCCATTATTACCCCCGTGAACCATGGACGCTCACGAATCCCTTGAGAGCTCCAATCGAAGCATACCGAGATAAAAAAAATCTCCGGCTGTCATGCACTCATTTTTCATGCGTTCAACAGGACGCAGATTTTGCTCGAGTGGTGGAGTGCCCTGTGCTAGGCTTCTGTGAACGTCTTTTGCTTTATCCTTCGGTCAGCCGGTAATAATGTATTTTAAATCAGTCATCGACGACCAATCACGCGCTACCTATTACGATACGAAGACAGCGGGCGGATTGCCAGCGCCGAGCGCCTCTCAGTTAGTGGTCGCCGGCCTCTTCGCTGGGATCGGAGGACTCGAACAAGGGTTCCAGGATCACGGCCACCACTGTGTTTTGCTCTGCGAAGCGGACGCGCGCGCGCGGGAAGTGCTCGCCTTGCGGTTCCCCAAAGTCCGATTGTCGGAGGATGTTCGTGACCTAAAAGTTCTCCCGAAATGTGACGTCCTGACCGCTGGTTTCCCTTGTCAGGATCTGAGCCAGGTCGGGCGCCGACAGGGCATTTCCGGCCCGAATTCCGGGCTTATCGACGTCGTTCTCGATCTCCTCGCGAAAGTCCAGTCCGGCCCGACCTGGCTCGTGTTGGAAAACGTGCCCTTCATGCTCAGCCTCGATGGTGGGAGGGCGATCGAGCGGATTGTAACGGCACTGGAGCGCATGGGATTCGCTTGGGCGTATCGCACGGTCGACGCACGGGCATTCGGACTTCCGCAGCGCCGGCGCCGCGTTGTGATCTTGGCTTCGCGGGTGACCGATCCCCGCCCTGCACTCCTCGGGGTCGACGCTACTGCCCCCGCCCCGGGTGACCGAGAAGCGCACGCCTGCGGCTTTTACTGGACGGAAGGCAATACCGGTCTCGGCTGGGCAATCGATGCAACGCCGCCTCTCAAAGGAGGATCGGGGCTGCACATTCCGTCGCCGCCGGCGATCTGGTTCCCGCGCCAAAGGTTAATTGGCGTGCCCTCGATCGAGGATGCCGAACGTCTTCAGGGGTTCGACGCAGGCTGGACGCATGTCCCCGGCGAGGATGCCCGACAGGAGCGGCAGCGCTGGCGGCTGGTCGGCAATGCGGTCAGTGTTCCCTTTGCCGGCTGGGTGGCGGAACGCTTGTCGGTTTCCGGAGCCTATGATGGCGACGGAGACCATGAACTCTTGAAAGGGGCTCGTTGGCCGGGCGCAGCCTGGGGCGTCGGGGGGCGGCGGGGACGTTCCTCGGTATCGGAATGGCCGGTGGCGGCGTCGCAACAGCCTTTGGCTACGTTCCTGACCCACCCGGTGAAACCCCTCTCACGCAAGGCCACGGCCGGGTTCCTTGCGCGCCTTGAGCGAAGCTCGTTGCGCTACGAGGAGGCTTTTCGCCTTGATCTACGTTATCATATCGAGAAGCATGACACCGATACGCACTGATCCCGTCGCCGCGACGACCACCAAACGGATGGTAGCCACACCCGGTCGTGACAATCCGCGCGAACGGATGCTACGGTCCGCCCTTCATCGGCGTGGTTTGCGTTTTCGCTTGCATCGTCGCTTGCTGACTAACTCGCGGCGGACGGTCGATATTGTTTTTCCCCGCCCGTGCATTGCCGTCTTTCTCGACGGCTGCTTCTGGCATGGCTGTCCTTCCCACGGCACCTGGCCCAAGAACAACGCGGAGTGGTGGCGCGAGAAGATCGAGGCCAACATCGCACGCGATCGCGATACGGACCGGCGCCTCCAGGAACAGGGCTGGACGGTATTGCGTATCTGGGAGCACGAGCCGGTCGATATCGCGGCGGATCACATCGAGCGAGCCGTTCGTTCCCGGGCGGGTCACAGGGAGAAGATGCGTCCCTGAGCGTCGAGCGCGGTCCAGATCCGCCTATGCGCCTCGTATCCGGCCCAGGTCGCGTCCTCGGCACCGGCGGCAACTGTATCGCAGCCATGCACATAATTGGCGATCACATCGCGCACGGTCTCCCGCGCAACGATGATGCAGCCGATTTGGTGGCGAGAAAGCGAAACGCACCATCGCCCCGCCTCGAGGTCGAACGGCATGGGCTTGCCAACCCGGGACAACGGGTGGCGGACGACGGAGATGGGCACCTGCAGACCCTGCCAACGCTCCACCGTTTCCACGCGAATATTGCCGCGACCCCGCGAGCGCAGACCATCTGAGATCGCCCCGCCGGCGATGACGTGCGGGTCTATACAGCCGATGTCGCCCTGGCCGAGCGCCCGCTGCCCCACCCATTCCGCCTGCCGCACGAGCGCCCGATCGGCAATCGCTGCGATCAAGTCCGACAGTTCCGGGTCCGCCTCTTCATGCGAGGGCGCCGCACCCGGAAGTAGAACAGCCACCATGCTCGCCCCCGCGACAATTGCGTCGAGCGCTGGGTCGATGCCCGGCAGGACGCCCGGAATCGGGAGGCGCAGACGGCGCGTGGCGGGGTTGACGACCGAGTCGAACGGCAGGCGCGGATAGAAGGAGGCCTGAATAAGCGCGGCCGTGTCGGGCAGCAGACGCCGTGTTACCGGTAAGCCGTAGACCGGGGTGTCGGGGAAGCGGTCCAGGACATAAGACGGCGCCGAGCGGTGAATCTTATGCGGCGCGGCCTCAAGGTTGGTCGTGTCGGCCGAATTGACGGGGTCGAGCTGTCCAGGATCGCCAACCATCAGCACACGGCTGGCCAATGCGGCAATGGGCAGATAGTCGCCAGCGGCGAGCTGGTAGGCCTCGTCAACGATCATCAGGTCGAACGAGCCACTGGGCAGCGCGTCCAGATAGAAATGCAGCAGGTGAGCGTTAGTTACGACCACCCCCGGACCCCGGTTCAAGCCGGCATTCCAGCCCTGTGCTGGCGTGATACGCCCGTGCAGGAAATCCGGCAGCGTGCGATGCTGCGCGTGGGCGAGCTCGAGGCGCCGCAGGTCATAATCGAGCAGTCGGTCGACCACATCATAGGCTTGGCTAACGCCAGGCGTGACGACGAGCACGCGCATCCTCGGGTTCGCCACGGCCACTGCGGCAGCGCATTCGACGAGATAGGTCTTGCCGGCGCCAGGCGGCGACTCGACAATCACCATTGGGTCGGTGCCGAAGATCGCGTGCGCGATCGCGGCCTCAAGGACGCGGTCAGCGTTGTCCTGCGCGGTCTGGATGACGGTCATGGCCGGCGACTCCTACGGGCGATAGCGAGCAACGATCCGCTCGGTCGCGGCAGTGCGCCGATGCGCGGCATCGCATCGCTGTAGAAGGCCCAGGGCTGGCGGTCGCGGGCTGTGTTCAACGCCCGGATGTTGACGAAACCGAAGCCTTCCTCTAGCAGCTCAACGACGGTCCCTACTGCGAGCAGGTTGCTTGACCTCACGCCGTTCGTGATCTCAAGCGCGATGCGGACGCCGCCGCCGGGGGCAACGTCGATGCCGCGTACGACCCCCTGCACGTTTGAGTTGAGAATCTTGACCTTGTCGTCACGACGGAAGCGGATGACGCGCTGATCTGAGTCCACGTGGATGCTGCAAGGCTTACGGCCCCGCTGGGGCTGATTGACGCCGCTGATGCGGCCGAGCACCACCGCGCCGGCACTCTGCGACTGCGCACGGAGCACCGGATCGTTCTCGACAGATGCCTGGTCCGCGCGCTGCTGCCCGACCTCCATCTGCCCGAGCTGGATCGTCAGCCGCTCCGGGCTGCGCGCGGGAAAATGGCCGTATTCAAGGCCCTCCCTGATGCGCTTGGCGGAGTCCGCAACCAGATTGCCCAGGCCGGGCGCAGGTAGCGCAAGCCGCAGGAACGCGTCGCGCGCCTCTGCCATCAGGCGCCATTCGCGCAACGCGGCCTGCGAGAGAATCGAGGTTACCTCGTCCTGGAGCGCCGCACGCCGGCTTCCGGATGCGCCTTTGGCCTCCCGGCGGAGCCGGTCGACCCGGTCGTCTAGCGGCTGATCGGGCGTGTTGGGCAGCACACCCGAGGCGGGGACGCGGATACGCTCGCGTGCTTCCTCGAGAGGTTGCCGAACCGTCGGATCGAGCCAGGCAAGGATCGCGTTCAGATGCCCCTCTTCAATTGGTGTGAGGCCGGTGATCACATGCGCGCGCAGGAGCGCGGCCGCATCGGCGATCGTTTGCTGGCCGGGAAAGGTCTGTTCGTGCGCGATGATTCGACAGATCTCGCCCATCCGGCGGATCGCGTCGGGTGCTTGCTGATTGCGCCAATAGCGGTGGCCGAGCACGTCCAAGGCCTCAAGCGTGCCGGCGTGCGGCACCCAGATGCGCAAGGCACCCTCGTCCGCATGTGCGTCGTCGGCCACGGCGTCGAGGAAGGTGGCGAAGGGCTCCAGGTCGGAAACATCGCGGCTGATCGGATCGAGGCGAACCAGGATATGCGGATCGCTACCGATTCGGCCGAAGGCGATCGCCTGGACCTGCTCCTCGGTTACGATCTTGATCGTCGCGACGCCGATGGTGGTCCTCGGGTCGGGGGCAAGGCTGCTGGAGCGTCGGATCGGGATCGCCCGACCGTGCTGGCGGGCGGCGACTCGATACAGGGCTTCGTCGAACGCGTTCATGCGACCCTCGCAATTTCTTGATCGAGCGCGCGAAGCTGCTCCGCGATCACGCGCTCGCGCTCATCGGCGGGCGCGATCGCGCCGGTCATGAGCCCGATGAGCCGCTCAAGCTCGACGTCGCCCAGAACTTCACGAGCGGTATCGCCGAGATCACCCGTCCGCTCGGTGACGCGCTGCCGGCACCACTGGGCCATAACGCAGGAAGCCAGGCAGGATTCCTGAAAATGCGGCTCAAGGTCGGTAGCGACGGTAAACGGCGCCGCGCCCGCGCGCAGTCTGTCGATGCGCTCGCGATGACGGAGGAACGCAGCGATGCCGATGCGGATGGCCTCCACGGCGCCGCCGAGATCCTCGATCCGCGGCGCGTGGGGCCGCAGGCCGTTGGGCCGGGAGAATATCAGCAGGCCCTGGGGCGCGACCGTCATGGCCGGGTTAATGC
>JAPSJS010000042.1 GCA_031178065.1 Altererythrobacter sp. | reverse complement strand
CCGGCCCGGCCAACGTGCTGATCATGCCGGGGCTGCAATCGGCCAACCTCTCGGCCAAGCTGCTGCGCGAGCTGGCCGGCGATGCGACGATCGGCCCGATGCTGATCGGGATGGAAAAGCCGGTGCAGATCGCCCCGATGACCGCCATCGCGCCCGACGTGCTGACATTGGCGGTGCTGGCGGCGGCCGGGGTCGTGGGATGACGGTTTAGAAGGCGATGAGGCGGCCGGCGACGATCGCGGCCGTCCACAGCGCGATCGACAGCGCTGCGGAGCTCCGCAGGCGCCAGCCGATCGGCGCGTCGTCGCGGACGAGCGCTTTCCACGCTGCGCTGCGGTGGAGCAGGAGCGCGTGCACTGTGCCGAGGCCGACCAGCGATACTTTCGTCAGGAAGGCGGCGTTGGCGGCATAGTCGAACGGCTCGACCGTGAAGAGCAGGAAACCCGTAAGCGCCGCGAGCACCAGGCCGGAGGCGGCCACGCGGGGGAGTGCAAGCGCGAGCGGCCGCACCGGTATCGCCGGAAACGCGCCGAGCAGCCTGAGATCGAGCGCGAGGATCGACCCGAACAGCGCCGCCAGGCCGAGGATGTGCGCGGCGTTGACCAGCGGGTAGACGTAGCGCGAGGCCGCTAGCGCTTCGGCCAGGGGCGAAGCCTCGAGCCACGCGAGCGCCGCGTCGATCATCGTGTGCGGATCAGCCCGCCGGTTTCAGCGTCTTGGGCCGGTCCGGATAGACGTCGTAGGTCTTGCCGTTCACCGTGATCGTCTCTGCCTTGAACACCAGCTCGCCGGCGTCGCGCGAGCGGTGGCCGGTGAACGTCGCCTTGTCGCCCGGCTTGGCCACGCCCTTCACGAAGCCCGCTCTAGTGGAGGCCGAGGGCGGAGCGAGGTCGACCTCCCACACCCCCTGCGCATTGCGCAGCTCGAGACTGGCGTGTGGATTGCCGTAGTTGATCGATACGATCGTGCCCGAGAGGCGGCTTTCCTTCTCCTCGGTCCAGTTCCATCCGTGATGGGCCATCGCCGCGGCCGGAATCAGCAGCGCGGCCGCCGCGAGGAGCTTGAGGGGGCGCAGGTCCAGCATGGTGTCTCTCTCCAGTCGGTCGCCCGACCGATAGCAGAAATTTGGCGCCATGTCCCGGCCGCGTTGCGGTGCGCCGCCGGCTGTCGAGAGTCACCGCCGCCGATAGCGGAAGTACCAGACCTCGTGGCCGTAGACATCGCGGGCCTTGGCTTCGTAGCGGGTTTCGCACCAGCCGCTCGGGCGATTCTGCCAGCTTTCGGGACCTTCCACGACCCACTCGAACGCGTCGGTATGACGGCGCATGACCATCAGCGCGTGGCGCAGGTAGACCGGATGGTCGGTGCCGAAGCGGAACTCGCCGCCGGGTTTCAGCTTGGACGCGATCATCTCGACCGGGCCGTCGTTCATCATCCGCCGCTTGGCGTGGCGCGCCTTGGGCCAGGGATCGGGGTGGAGCAGGTAGAGCATCGTCAGCGCCCCGTCGGGGATGCGCGAGAGCACTTCCAGCGCGTCGCCATGGTGCAGCCGCACGTTGGCGAGCCCGCCCTCGCGCACATGGACGAGCGCCTGGGCCACACCGTTGACGAAGGGTTCGGCGCCGATGAAGCCGTGATCGGGCAGCAGATCGGCGCGGTAGGCGAGATGCTCGCCGCCGCCGAAGCCGATCTCGAAGTGAAGCGGGCGGTCGTGACCGAACAGCCGCTCCGCCGTCACCGGGCCCTCGGCCGGCACCGCGATCTGCGGCAGCAGCTTTTCGACGAGCTCGGCCTGCCCCTTGCGCAGCGGCTTACCCTGGCTGCGGCCGTAGAGGCGGTTGAGCGTAGTCGGGTCGCCGGGCTTGTTCGCGGTCATGCCGCGCCCGATAGCGGGGTGCGGCGAGGAGGGAAAGGCGTCAGGAAAGGGCCGTGTAGATCCCGTAGGCGCTGGTCACCGTCAGCGCGGCGCCGACCATGATCAGCATGAGCTTGGGGCTGAAGTACTTCGCCGCGAATGCGCCGAGCGGGGCCGCGGCGATGCCGCCGATCAGCAGGCCGAGCGTGGCCCCCGCGAGGTCGGCAACGCCGAGGTGGAAGATGAAGGCCGCCGAGATGGTCACCGTCAGGAAGAATTCGACCGCGCTCACCGTGCCCACGACCTTGCGCGGCTCGGCGCCCTGGATGAGCAGGTTGCAGGTCACGATTGGCCCCCACCCGCCGCCGCCGGCTGCGTCGAGGAAGCCGCCGATCAGGCCAAGCGGCGCGACCCGCTTCGCCTCGCGCACCTTCGGGGGATAGAGCAGGCCGCGCACGAGCAGGTAGAGGCCCATCCCGGCGAGATAGGCGAGCACGAAGGGCTTGATCACCGAGGCATCGATCGAGGTCAGCAGGTAGGCGCCGGTCACGCCGCCGATCACACCCGGAACCAGCAGGCGGAAGAACAGCCGCTTGTCGATATTGCCGTGAAGCAGGTGGCTGATGCCGCTGGTCGCGGTGGTGAAGCACTCGACGATATGGACCCGCTGCGAGGCCTGCGCCGGCGGCAGGCCGAGCACGCCGACCAGCATGGTATTGGTGATGACCCCGAAGGCCATGCCGAGCGCGCCGTCGATCAGCTGCGCGACGAAGCCGATCGCGATGAAGGGCAGAAGCCCGGTGAGATCGATCCCGAACAGTTCCATCGCGGGAGGCCTTTCTGCCGCCGATATGTCGCGCCGCTAGAACCGCCGATGCACGCTGGCGAGTGGGAAAATGCTACGCCCCCGCGAAGAAAAGCGCGGGATGGGTGTTGGTCCGCGACCGGACGGAACGCCTGGAATGTCCTTGAAAGTGGGGGAGCGGGGTGCACCAGTGCCCCTCCGTCAGACGCCTGCGGCGTCTGCCACCTCCCCATTTGTGCTGCGCAAAAATGGGGAGGATCAAAGCCCCGGTCGGCGACAGCCGACCGCAGGGGCGACCGCCCGCCCGCAGGCGCCCCGTAGCAAAGCGAAGGGACCAGCGCCGAGGACGCGCGCCCGGATGGGCGCGCGAAAAACAAGCTACGCCGCTTCGGCCTGGCTTTCGGGATCGCGCAGCACGTAGCCGCGGCCCCAGACGGTTTCGATGTAGTTCTCGCCGCCGCAGGCGTGGCTGAGCTTCTTGCGCAGCTTGCAGATGAACACGTCGATGATCTTGAGCTCGGGCTCGTCCATCCCGCCGTAGAGGTGGTTGAGGAACATTTCCTTGGTCAAGGTCGTGCCCTTGCGCAAGCTGAGCAGCTCGAGCATCGCGTATTCCTTGCCCGTCAGGTGCACGCGGGCGCCGTCGACCTCGACCGTCTTGGCGTCGAGGTTGACCGCCAGCTTGCCGGTGCGGATGACCGACTGGCTGTGGCCCTTGCTGCGGCGGACGACCGCATGGATGCGCGCGATCAGCTCTTCGCGGTGGAAGGGCTTGGTCACGTAGTCATCGGCCCCGAAGCCGAAGCTGCGGATCTTGCTGTCCATTTCGGAGATGCCCGACAGGATCAGCACCGGCGTCTGCACTTTGGCGACGCGCAGCTTCTTGAGCACGTCGTACCCGTGCATGTCGGGCAGGTTCAGGTCGAGCAGGATGATGTCGTAATCGTAGAGCTTGCCGAGATCCAAACCCTCTTCGCCGAGATCGGTCGAATAGACGTTGAACCCTTCGGTCGTCAGCATGAGCTCGATGGCCTTCGCCGTCGTCGGCTCGTCCTCGATCAACAGTACGCGCATGGGTACCCCCCTTTTACCCTCGCCCGGCGCGGCCCCGCCGCTGCCCGAAGGTTCTAGCCCGTTATTAACCACAAGAGATATGAATGGAAAAGGTTAATACGTTCTAAACCAAGTGGTACCAATTGTTTCATCTGCCGGCGGCGAGCTTCTTCCGGCGCCGGCGCTGTACGGAGCTGCCGATTCCCAGCGCCTCGCGGTACTTGGCGACGGTGCGGCGCGCGATGTCGAAACCCTCCGCCTTGAGCAGATCGACCAGCGTGTCGTCGGAGAGGATCTTCTTCGCGTCCTCGGCATCGATCAGCGCCTTGATCCGCGCCTTGACCGCTTGCGAGCTCGCCCCTTCGCCGTCGGCGCTCCCCACGCCGCTGGTGAAGAAGTATTTCAGCTCGAAGGTGCCGCGGTCGCAGTGCAGGTACTTGTTGCTGGTCACCCGGCTGACCGTGCTCTCGTGCATCTCGATCGATTCGGCCACTTCTCGCAGGGTGAGCGGCCGCAGCTCCGAAACGCCGCGGCGGAAGAAGCCTTCCTGCTTCTTCACGATCTCGGCGGCGGTCTTGAGGATCGTCTTCTGCCGCTGGTCGAGCGCGCGGATCAGCCAGTTGGCATCGGCGAGCTTCTCGCCCAGCCATGACTGCGCCGCCTTGCCCGGGCAGCCCTGCCGCAGCTCGACGTAATAGGCGCGGTTGACCACCAGGCGCGGCAGTGTCTCTTCGTTAAGTGCGATGTCCCAGCCGCCGTCCTTCGCCCGGGTGACGAGGATATCGGGCACGACCGCGCTCTCCGCCGCGCCGCCGAAGCGGCAGCCGGGTTTGGGGTCGTAGCCGCGCAGTTCCGCGAGCATCTCGGCGAAATCCTCGTCGTCGACGTCGCACATGCGCTTGAGCCGCGCGAACTCGCCGCGCGCGACGAGGTCGAGATTGTCGATCAGCCGCGCCATGCAGGGGTCGTAGCGGTCGGCTTCCTGTGCCTGGAGCGCGAGGCATTCGCCCAGGGTCCGCGCGCCGACTCCGGTCGGGTCGAGCGACTGCACGACCGCGAGCGCGCGTTCGGCCTCGGCCAGCGGAATGCCGAGCTCATCGGCGACTTCGCGCAAGTCGGCCGCGAGATAGCCGGCCTCGTCGAGCAGGCCGATCAGGTGCCGCGCGACGAAAGCCTCACGCGCGTCGCCCGCCGCCGCGCCGACCTGCTCCTCGAGATGTTCGGCGAGCGTCGGGCCGCCGCTGCCGCGCTCGTCGATGCCGGGCAGGTCGTCGGACGGCGTCGAGGCATGGGCGGCGCCCCATTCGCCGTCGCCGGTGTCGCGGTCGCGGTCGAGCGCCGAGGGGTCGATGTCGAGCGCGCTGTCGCCATCCAGCGCGGTGTCGGCGCCGGGTTCCTCGGGCGGCAGGTCGATCGTCTCACCATCCTCGCGCTGGACCTCGCCGGCCTCGAGCAGCGGGTTCGCCTCCAGCGCCTCGCCGATGAACGTCTCGATCTCGAGGTTCGACAGCGCCAGCAGCTTGATCGCCTGCTGGAGCTGCGGCGTCATCACCAGCGACTGCGTCTGCCGGAGATCGAGGCGCGGCCCCAGCGCCATAAGTCAGCTCGCGACGTGCCGGGGGATCACAGGCTGAAGCTCTCGCCCAGATAGAGCCGGCGCACGTTCTCGTCGGCAACGAGATCTTCCGGCGTCCCGGCGAACAGTACCTGGCCGCCGTAGATGATGCAGGCGCGGTCGACGATGTCGAGCGTCTCGCGCACGTTGTGGTCGGTGATCAGCACCCCGATCCCGCGCTGCTTGAGGTCGAGCACGAGGTGGCGGATATCGCTGATCGAGAGCGGATCGATGCCGGCGAACGGCTCGTCGAGCAGCATGATCGAGGGCTTGGCCGCCAGCGCGCGGGCGATCTCGCAGCGCCGCCGCTCGCCGCCCGAGAGCGCCATCGCGGCGCTTTCGCGTAGCTTGACGAGACCGAACTCGTCGAGCAGCCGTTCCAGCTCCTGCGCGCGGGTCTCCTTGTCGGGCTCGACCATCTCCAGCACGCAGTTGATGTTCTGCTCGACCGTCATGCCGCGGAAGATGCTGGTTTCCTGCGGCAGGTAGCCGAGGCCGAGGATCGCGCGGCGGTACATGGGCAGGCTGGTGACGTCGTCGCCGTCCATCAGGATGCGGCCCGCGTCGGGCTTCACCAGTCCCATGATCGAATAGAAGCAGGTCGTCTTGCCCGCGCCGTTCGGGCCTAGCAGGCCGAGCACTTCGCCCTTGCCGACGGTGAGCGAGATGTCGGTCAGCACCGCGCGCTTGTCGTAGCTCTTGGCGATCGAGATAACCTCCAGCCCGCCTTCCTGGGGCAGGGGGGCGGTAGCGTCCGCGCGCTGCGCGGTCCCGGCGATCGGCTCTGGCGTGTCCATCGATCGGCCATGTAGCATCGCAGCGCGCGCAGGAAACCCCCGCGCGCGTCCGATTGGCAGGTTTCGTGCATGACGCGCGGCGGAGCGGAGCGGTGGACCGCCCGGTAATCGTGCTTGCTTGCCGGCGCCTGCTCTGGAATACTCCTCTTTCGGAAGAGGACATTGGAGAAAGCGCATGGTGAAGGCGCTTCACCGTACTGAAGATAACAAGGGCCACGGCCACATCGCCGCCGAGCATCGGGCGCGGGACTGGCGCAAGGGCATGAGCGACAACGTCGCCTACGCGCTGCTCGTCTACACCGCCCTGCAGATCTTCGTAACGGTCCATGCGATCAAGGAAGTCGGGTCCTCCATTCTGCCCTATCTCGCGCTCGTCGCGCTGGTTGCAGGCATCATTCCGGCGTGTCGCTGGTTCGAAAAGCGCTGGCGCGACCTTTCGGACGAGGAGGCGGCAGACCCGTCGCTCGCCGGCGCCTATCGCCGCGATCAGGTGCTGTTGTGGGCGCTTGCGATCTGTCTGCCGCTGCTCCTCACCGGCCTGTTCATGGGGATCGCGGCACTCGCCGCCTGACCCTCGCCTTGCGGCTGGGCCGCGCGCGCCCTAGCTGGGGCGCATGACCACTCCCGAGACCAATCGATGATCGACGGCGAGACCGCGCTCGCCCGCTGTGCACAGCTGATCGAGGCGGCGCGCCGCCACGGTGCCGATGCGGCCGACGCCGCCGCCCGCGCGCAATCTTCCGAAAGCGTGACCGTCCGACTCGGCAAGCTGGAGGATGTCGAGCGGTCGGAGAGCGAGGAGATCGCGCTGCGCGTCTTCGTCGGCCAGCGCTCCGCCTCGATCGAGACGAGCGACTTCGCCCCCGCCGCGCTGAGCGACCTGGCCGAACGGGCAGTCGCCATGGCCCGCGCCGCGCCCGAAGACCCGCACGCCGGCCTCGCCCCGCAGGACCTGCTCGACCGCGGCGCGGCGCCGGAGCTTGATCTCGAGGACAGTGGCGAGCCCGGTCCGGAGGCGCTGCGCGAACGCGCTCTGGCGGCGGAGGATGCCGCGCGCGCCACCGAGGGTGTGACCAACAGCGAAGGCGGCGGCGCCTCGTTCGGCCGCTCGCTCTTCGCGCTGGCGACCAGCCATGGCTTCGCCCGCGCTTACGGGGCGACGCATCACTCGCTCAGCGCGGTCGTGATCGGCGGGCAGGGCTCGGCCATGCAGCGCGACTACGCCATGCGCACGGCGCGCCATCTCACGGACCTGCCTTCGCCCGAGGAGATCGGCCGGCTGGCGGGCGAGCGGACCGTCGCCCGGCTGAATCCCGAAATACCGAAAGGCGGGCGGATGCCGGTGCTGTTCGATCCGCGCGTCGGCGCGTCGCTGGTCGGCCACCTCGTTGGCGCGATGGCCGGCCCGGCGATCGCCAGCGGATCGAGCTTTCTGCTCGGTCGCGAGGGCGAGGCGATCCTGCCGGAGGCGATCGAGATCATCGAGGATCCGCACCGTCCGCGCGGCTTGCGCTCGCGCCCGTTCGACGGCGAGGGCCTGGGATGCCTGCCGCGCAAGCTGGTCGAGCGCGGCGTGCTCGGCGGCTGGCTGCTCGACGTCGCGAGCGCGAACAAGCTCGGCCTCGCGCCCACAGGTCACGCCTCGCGTGGGGGCGGCACGCCGGGCGTCTCGGCCAGCAACCTGCACATTCCGGCCGGCCCGGTCCCGCGCGCCGAGCTGATGGCGGATGTGGCCGAAGGCGTGCTTGTCACCGAACTGGCCGGACAGGGCGTCAACCCGGTGACCGGCGACTACAGCCGCGGCGCCTCGGGCTTTCGCATCGTGAACGGCGAGATTGCCGGGCCGATCGCGGAATTCACTATTGCCGGCAATCTGTTGGCGATGTTCGCCGCCCTGCGCACGGCCGACGATCTGGAGATGCACCGCGCGGTCAACGTCCCGACGCTGCGGGTCGACGGGATGACGGTGGCAGGAACCTAGAGGCACACAGAAGTACCAGCGAGGGACCTCAGGCCGCCTCGCCGTCCTTCAGCTGCCCGAGTCCCCGCCAAGGCGGGGACTCGCAAACTGCTTCAGCCTTTCGCGCGCTCGATCGATTCGACGATGATCCGCTTGGCCTCCGCAGCGTCGCCCCACTGGCCGACGCGGACCCACTTCTCCTTCTCCAGATCCTTGTAGTGGGTGAAGAAGTGCTCGATCTGCTGGAAGATGATCGAGGGCAGGTCCTTGGTCTCTGCGACGTCCGAATAATAGGGAAACGTCGTGTCGATCGGCACGCAGATCAGCTTCTCGTCGCCGCCGTGCTCGTCCTCCAGGTTGAGCACGCCGATCGGCCGCGCGCGGACGACGCAGCCGGGGATGAACGGGCTGCGCGAGATGACCAGCGCGTCGAGCGGGTCGCCGTCGGGGCTCAGCGTATGCGGCACGAAGCCGTAGTTCGCCGGATAGCGCATCGGCGTGTGCAGGATGCGGTCGACGAACAGCGCGCCGCTTTCCTTGTCGAATTCGTACTTCACCGGCTCGCCGCCGGTCGGGACTTCGATGATGACGTTCAGGCTTTCGGGCGGGTTGTCGCCCACGGGGACCATGTCGATGCGCATGCGTTCTCTCGTTCTTGTGGTCGGCCCCTCTCCCAGGACTTCGCGCGCCGCCTCTAGCGGGCCGCCGATATTGCGGCAACCGGTTCTCTCGCCTAAGCGCGCGCCATGTCGAAGACACCGCAAGCAATCCGTGGAACGCAGGATATTTTCGGAGCCGAGGCCGAGGCCTTTGCCCATGTCGTCGAGACGTTCGAACGCGTGCGCCGGCTCTATCGCTTCCGCCGGGTGGAAATGCCGGTGTTCGAGAAGACCGAGGTCTTCGCCCGCTCGCTCGGCGAGACGACCGACGTGGTTTCGAAGGAAATGTATTCGTTCGAGGACCGCGGCGGCGAATCGCTGACCCTGCGGCCCGAATTCACCGCCGGGATCGCGCGCGCCTATCTGACCGACGGCTGGCGGCAGTACGCGCCGCTCAAGGTGGCGACGCACGGGCCGCTGTTCCGCTACGAACGGCCGCAGAAGGGCCGCTACCGCCAGTTCCACCAGCTCGACGCCGAGGTGATCGGCGCGGCCGAGCCGCAGGCCGACGTCGAGCTGCTCGCCATGGCCGACCAGCTCCTGAAGGAGCTCGGCATCGCGGACGGGGTGACGCTGCAGCTCAACACACTGGGCGACGGCGACAGCCGCGAGGCCTGGCGCGCTGCGCTGGTCGACTACTTCGCCGCCCACCGCGCCCAGCTGAGCGAGGATTCGCAGGACCGGCTGAAGCGCAATCCGCTGCGCATCCTCGACAGCAAGGACCCGCGCGATCGGGCTTTCGTCGCCGATGCGCCGAAGATTGACGACTACCTGAGCGGCGAGGCACAGGACTTCTTCGGCGCGGTCACCACCGGGCTGGACGCGGCGGGTGTCGCATGGACCCGTGAACCCTCGCTGGTGCGCGGGCTCGACTACTATCGTCACACCGCCTTCGAATTCGTCACCGACCGCCTCGGCGCGCAGGGGACGGTGATCGGCGGCGGACGCTACGACGGCCTGATGGAAAGTTTGGGCGGTCCGGCAACCCCGGCGGTCGGCTGGGCGGCGGGGATCGAGCGGCTCGCGATGCTGGTGGGGGAGCGAGGCGACTCGGTCGCCGACGTCGTCGTGGTCGTCGAGGACGATGCGCAGTTCGCCCGCGGCATCGAGGCGGTCACCGCGCTTCGGCGCGAGGGCCTATCCGCAGAGCTCGTCGCCAGCGGTTCTCCCCGCAAACGTTTCGACAAGGCGGTGAAGATGGGCGTGGGGGCGATCGCGTCGATCTCCACCGCCGATGGAGCCGCGAAGATCAGCGTGCGGGCGGACGATACGCTCGCGGCGAGGATCGAGAGCCTGCTGCGATGAGAGCGGCTCCCTTCGTTTCCCGGCGAACACCGGGATCGCTCTCCGCCAGGTCGTACGGTGCTGCACGCGATCCCAGCTTTCGCTGGGATGACGGTCGTGAAACGAGAGTCTAGCAAGTGACCATTCCCGCCGAACGTCTCGACCAGATCGCGCATCGCTTCGCCGAGCTCGAGGCGCGGCTGGCGTCGGGCACGCTCGAGGGCGAGGCGTTCGTGGCCGCGAGCCGCGACTATGCCGAGCTCGAACCCGTCGCGCGTGCGGCGGAGGACGTGCGGACGATGCGCGGCGAGCTGGCCGAGCTCGAGAAGCTGGACGACGCCGATCCCGACATGAAGGCGCTGGCCGAGGAAGAGATCATGCGCCTGCGCAGCGCCTTGCCCGAGGCGGAGCGCGCGCTCTCCGTCGCCATGCTGCCGCGCGATGCCGCCGACGCGCGGCCGGCGATGCTCGAAATCCGCGCCGGCACCGGCGGGGACGAGGCGGCGCTGTTCGCCGCCGACCTGTTCCGCATGTACGAGCGCTTCGCGGCCGAGAACGGCTGGCGGGTCGAGACGATCTCGATGAACGCGAGCGACATCGGCGGGTTCAAGGAGATCGTCGCCAATGTCGCCGGGCAGGGCGTGTTCGCCAAGCTCAAGTTCGAAAGCGGCGTCCACCGCGTCCAGCGCGTGCCGGTGACCGAGAGCGGCGGGCGCATCCATACTTCGGCGGCGACCGTGGCCGTGCTGCCCGAACCGAGCGAGGTCGATGTCGCAATCGACGACAAGGACCTCAAGATCGACATCTACCGCGCGAGCGGCGCGGGCGGGCAGCACGTCAACACGACCGATTCGGCGGTGCGCATCACCCACCTGCCGACCGGCCTCGTCGTGATCCAGCAGGACGAACGCAGCCAGCACAAGAACCGCGCCAAGGCGATGCAGGTCCTGCGCACGCGGCTCTACGACCTGAAACGGGCGGAGGCGCAGGGGGCCGAGGCCGAGGCGCGCAAGGCGATGGTCGGCAGCGGCGACCGCTCCGAACGCATCCGCACCTACAACTTCCCGCAAGGCCGCGTGACCGACCACCGCATCGGCCTGACCCTGCACAAGCTCGACGAAGTCCTCGCCGGCCCGGGTCTTACCGAACTGATCGACGCCCTCACCGCCGAAGACGAGGCCAAACGCCTCGCCGCGATGGATGGCTGAGGATAAGCCCGCCAGCACCACCCCCCGGCCCCCTCCTCTGAAGAGGAGGGGGAGAAGCGAGCGCGACGGAATAGCCCCCTCCTCTTCGGAGGAGGGGGTTGGGGGTGGTGCCGCAGTCTCGCGCGAACGCCTGCTGAAGCGCGCAGCGGAGTTACGGCGCGATCCGCCGGAGCCGGAGCGGCGCATCTGGAACGCCATTCGCCGGAGCAACCTGGCCGGGTACAAGTTCCGGCGACAGGCTGTGATCGGCGGGCGGATCGTCGATTTCTTCTGCCCCGCGAAGGGGCTGGTGATCGAGGTCGATGGCGATACGCACGATCCGGTCATCGATGCCCGGCGAGACCGAGCAATGCGCGAGCAGCACGGTTTCGAGACCGCGCGATTCACCAACCATGAGGTTATGAGCAATCCAGACGGGGTGCTGGAGCGGCTGGCGGCGATTCTGGATCGGATGCCGGAGAGGTGGTCGTGTACCTCCACCACCCCCCGGCCCCCTCCTCTGAAGAGGAGGGGGGGAAGTCAGCGCGGCGGAATAGCCCCCTCCTCTTCAGAGGAGGGGGTTGGGGGTGGTGGGGGAGCCACCGTCGGTGAAGTGTTGCGCCAGGCGGCGGAGCGGCTGGGGGGTACGTCCGACACGGCGCGGCTCGATGTGGAAGTGTTGATGGCGCATGCGCTGGGCGTGTCGCGGTCGGAGCTGTTGCTGCGGCATATGCGCGGCGCTGCGCCGGAGGGGCTCGCGGCGCTGGTCGAGCGGCGTGCGGGGCACGAGCCGGTGGCCTATATCGTCGGCGAGCAGGAGTTCTACGGGCGGCCGTTCCGCGTCACGCCCGATGTGCTGATCCCGCGCGGCGACAGCGAGGCGACCCTTGCCGCGGCGCTGGAGGGCACAGGGGCGAACGGCCGTCTGCTCGACCTGGGGGTGGGCTCGGGCGCGCTCCTGCTGAGTTTTCTTGCCGAGAGGCCCGGCTGGGATGGTGTGGGGATCGACCGCTCGGCCGGCGCGCTCGCGGTCGCCGGGGATAATGCGGTTCGGCTCGGCGCCGAGAGCCGCGTGCGGCTGCTGCTCGGCGACTGGCATGCGCCCGGTTGGCGCGAAGGCCTAGGCACGTTCGACCGCGTGATCGCCAATCCGCCCTATGTCGAGGAGGCGGCCGAACTCGCCCCCTCGGTGCGCGCATACGAGCCGGCCGGCGCGCTCTTCGCCGGGGCGGACGGGCTCGACGACTACCGCGTGCTGATCCCCCAGTTGCGCGGCCTGTTGGCCCCGGGAGCCGCCGCGGTGCTCGAAATCGGCGCGTCACAGGCCGATTCGGTCGGCGAGATCGCACAAGCGGCCGGATTCTCCACCGATCTGCGCCGCGATCTCGCCGGACGGCCCCGTGCGCTGATTTTGCGCTAGGGGGGTTGGCAAAGGGCACTGCGATAGCTAACTCTACTCCAAGGCCTCCTGGTTTGCGGCGTGTTCGCCTCCCGGCTGGGCCTCGTTCCGACATTTGCAACCGACCGGGCAACGAGACCTGTAGAGGTGCAGACGGGACACCCGCGATTCGCTCGGGAGCGGACGCGGGGAGGGGTCATGCGACCGCGCGGGCAATGGTGCCGTAAGGGCGGTCCCGAATGAGGAAGAGATTTCCTTGAACAATCATCGTAATAACAATCGCCGCCGCGGCCGCGGCAATCGCCCGCAGGGCGGCGGCAACCAGTCAAACCGGATCGACAGCAGGGCCCGCGGCAACGCGCCCCAGTTGCTCGACAAGTACAAGAAGCTGGCGCAGGACGCCCAGCACAACGGCGACCGCGTGCAGGCCGAATACTACCTGCAGTTCGCGGATCACTACTTCCGTGTCCTCGCCGACGGCAAGGCGCGCCAGGACGAGCAGCGCGGCAAGCGCTACGAAGAGCGCGACCAGGACGACGAGGACGAGGGTGAGGACGAGGGCGAAAGCCGCCGTCGTCAGCCCCGCAACGTCCGGAGCCGCCGCGAAGACGCGAACGACCGCACGGACGCGGGCGACCGCACGGATGCAGGCGACCGCGAGGAAAGCGAAGCGCAGGGCGGCGAGGATTCGGAATACGAACCGGTCGAGAATCCGTTCAAGCGCACCAGCAAACCCCGGGCCGAAGGGCGCCGGCCGCGCAAGCCGCGCGGCGAATCGCCCACCACGGACGGCGGCGAGATCGACGCTTCGGCGCTTCCGCCGGCCATCGGCGAATCCTCCGAAGGCGAAGCGCCCAAGAAGAAGCGCGCACCGCGTGCCCGCAAGGCGGCCGAGCCTGCCGAACCGGCCGACGATGGCGAAACGGTCCAGGCGGTCGGCTGATCGCAGCGCTCGGGAACCGGTAGTCGGGGCGGCACGGGCATGAGCCGTATGGGCCGGATCGGCAACTGGTTCGCCGCGCACCCGAAGCTGTCGGCCGCCTTGTGCGGCCTGGCTGCGGCAACCGGTTTTCCGCCGCTCCAGCTCTGGCCGCTGGCGCTGCTCGCGATCGGCGGTTTCGCCATGCTCGTGCTGGCGGCGCCGACCTGGCGTGCGGCCCTGCTGCGCGGCTGGATCTTTGGCGTCGCGCACTTCACCCTCGCGAACAACTGGATCGCGACGGCCTTCACCTATCAATCCGAAATGCCCGCCTGGCTCGGCTGGTTCGCCGTGCCGCTGGTCTCGCTGTACCTCGCCGTCTATCCGGCGATCGCGGGGCTGTTCGCCTGGTGGCTCGGCCGCCGGCTCGGCGCGGCCGCCGCGGCGTGCCTGTTCGGCGGCGCGTGGACGGTGTCCGAATGGCTGCGGAGCTGGGTCTTCACCGGCTACGCCTGGGACCCTCTCGGGCTGATCTTTCTCGGCCCGTTCGACCGGCCCGGGCTTGCCGCGCTGCTGCCGTGGATGGGCACTTATGCCCTCTCGGGGCTCGCCGCGCTGATCGGTTTCCTCCTCGCCGTGCTGCTGCGCGAGCGGCGCTTCGTTCCCCTTGCGGTCGCCTCCGTGCTGCTCGCGGCGGGAATGTACTGGCCCGCGCCGCCGGCCGGGCAGGGCACGCTGCGCTACACGCTGATCCAGCCCGACATCCGCCAGCAGGATCTCGACAACCCCGCCAAGTTCGAGGAGCAGTTCGCGCGCCTCGCCAGCCTCACCGCGCCGCGCGCGCCCGGCGGGGAGGGTGAGCGGCGGCTCGTCCTGTGGCCCGAATCGGGCGTGCCCGACTACCTGCGCGACGGCTATCCCCAGCGCTATTACGACCAGATGACCGCCGCGGGCGACCCGCGCTACGCACGTTGGCGGATCGGCCGGGTGATCGGCGAGGGCAGCGTGCTGCTGACCGGCGCGGTCGATCTGGAGATCGTCGACGGCCGTGCCGCCGGCGCGCGCAACGCGGTGACGGCGATCGATGCCGGGGGGCAGATCGTCGGCGGTTACGACAAGGCGCATCTCGTGCCCTACGGCGAGTACCTGGCGCTGCGCTGGCTGCTCGAACCGCTCGGCGCGACGCGGCTGGTGGCGGGGACGATCGACTTCTGGCCCGGGCCGGGGCCGCGCACGCTCGATCTCGGCGAATGGGGCCGGGCGGGCGTCCAGATCTGCTACGAGATCGTGTTCTCCGGCCAGGTCGTCGATCGCAGCGACCGGCCCGACTACATCTTCAACCCGTCGAACGACGGCTGGTTCGGGGCCTGGGGCCCTCCGCAGCATCTCGCGCAGGCACGGATGCGTGCAATCGAGGAGGGGCTGCCGGTGCTGCGCTCCACCACCACCGGGATCAGCGCGGTGATCGACGCGCGCGGTGTGGTCCGCCAGCATATCGGGATGCGCCGCGCCGACCGGATCGACGGCGTGATTCCGCCGGCCTATGCGCCGACCTGGTTCGCGCAGCTCGGCAACTGGCTCCCGCTCGGCTGGGCCGTGCTGCTGATCGCCGGATCGCTGGTTGCCACGCGGCTGCGGCGCGGCTAGGACGCTGCTTCGGACATAAAGTTATCTTTATATCGGATAATTTCGCCCATGCGCAGCACTTATCTCTTCACTTCCGAAAGCGTTTCGGAGGGTCATCCCGACAAGGTTTCGGATCAGATCTCCGACGCGATCGTCGACCTGCTCCTGGCGAAGGATCCGGAAGCTCGCGTGGCATGCGAGACGCTGACCACGACCCAGCGCGTGGTGCTGGCAGGCGAGCTCCGCTGCAAGGGCGTCTACGAGAACGGCGAGTGGATCGACGGCGCGCTCGCGGAGATCGAGAGCACGGTGCGCAATACGGTGCGCGAGATCGGCTACGAGCAGGACGGCTTCCACTGGCAGACGCTGACCTTCGAGAACCACCTGCACGGGCAGAGCGCGCATATCGCGCAAGGCGTGGACGCCAGCGGCAACAAGGATGAAGGCGCCGGCGACCAGGGCATCATGTTCGGCTTCGCCTGCGACGAGACGCCCGATCTGATGCCGGCGGCGATCGACTACAGCCACAAGATCCTCCAGCGGCTGGCGGCGGACCGCAAGAGCGGCGTCGCGCCGTTCCTCGAACCCGATGCCAAGAGCCAGGTCACGCTGCGCTACCGCGACGGCAAGCCGGTCGCGGCGACCGCGATCGTGGTCTCGACCCAGCATGCCGACGGCTACGACGAGGGCGAGAAGGAAGCCGAGCTCAAGGCCTACGTGAAGCAGGTCGTCGGCGAAATTCTGCCCGAGGGGTTCCTGTCGGACGAGACCAAGTGGCACATCAACCCGACCGGCACGTTCGTGATCGGCGGGCCCGACGGCGACGCCGGCCTGACGGGCCGCAAGATCATCGTCGACACTTACGGCGGTGCTGCCCCGCACGGCGGCGGCGCGTTCAGCGGCAAGGACCCGACCAAGGTCGACCGCTCCGCCGCCTATATCAGCCGCTATCTCGCCAAGAACATCGTCGCGGCAGGCCTTGCCCGGCGCTGCACGATCCAGCTTGCCTACGCGATCGGCGTGTCCGAGCCGCTGTCGCTCTACGTCGACACGCACGGCACGGGCACGGTCGAGGACGACCGCATCGAAGACGCGATCCGCGCCATCGACAAGCTCGGCGGCCTCACCCCGCGGGGCATCCGCACGCACCTGGGGCTCAACAAGCCGATCTACCGCAGGAGCGCCGCCTACGGCCACTTCGGCCGCGCGGCCGAGGGCGACTACTTCCCGTGGGAACGCACCGACCTGACGGACGACCTCAAGGCCGCGCTCGGCTGAGGGCCCGCGCCCGGCGCGCGCCTTTCACGACAGATAGTTCGCCGTCGTCTTCTCGGCGACTTGCTCCGCGCTGACGCCCGGGGCCAGTTCGACCAGCCTGAACGGGCTGTCGTGGTCGAGACGCTGGAACACGGCGAGGTCGGTCACGATCATGTCGACCACGTTGGTGCCGGTCAGCGGCAGGGTGCACTGGGGGATGAACTTGGGGCTGCCGTCCTTGGCGGTGTGCTCCATGACCACGATGATCTTCTTCACGCCGGCGACGAGGTCCATCGCGCCGCCCATGCCTTTGATCATCTTGCCGGGGATCATCCAGTTCGCGATGTCGCCGTTCTCGGCCACTTCCATCGCCCCCAGGACAGTCAGGTCGATATGCCCGCCGCGGATCATGCCGAAGCTCGTCGCGCTGTCGAAATAGGCGCTGTGCGGCAGTTCGCTGATCGTCTGCTTGCCGGCGTTGATCAGGTCCGGATCGATCTCGTCCTCGTAGGGGAAGGGGCCGATGCCGAGCATGCCGTTCTCGCTCTGCAGCGTGACGTGCATGCCGGCCGGGATATGGTTCGCCACCAGCGTCGGAATGCCGATGCCGAGGTTCACGTAGTATCCGTCTTGCAGCTCCTGCGCCGCGCGTGCGGCCATCTGGTTGCGGTCCCAGGGCATGGTCAGCCTTCCTTGGTGCTTAGAAGTGTGGGGGTGTCTAGAAGTGTGGGGGCGAGGAACCAGCCGTTGCCGATCAGCGCATCGAGCGCGGAGGCGGCAGCAGGGTCCTTGAGGTAATCGTAGAGCTCGTCGAAATCGCTTCGCTCGTCGCCAAGGATGGCGACCAGGCAGTGGGTCTGCGACAGCTCCTGGCGGCGGAGCTGTTTGCGGTCTTCGGCCCGGCGCATCAGCAGAATGCCGTCGTCGGTCGTGGGATCGAGCCCGGTTTCGGTCAGGCGCTTGCGCAGCGTGCCGGCTTCCGCGGCCGAGGCGTCGCTGATCCAGAAGACGAACACGCCTTCCAGCCGCAGCGCGTGAAGGCCGTCCGCAAGCGCCGGATCGGGCGGCAGCGCGGAGAAATCGCGCGCCCCGGATGCGGGGTCGAGGTCGACCAGAACCGCGGAGGGGCGGACCGAGCATTCGGTCGTCTCGGGCTGCAGCGATCCGGGCACCGCGAGGATCGCCGAATGGCGCGGCGCGGCGACGGGGTCGAGCGCCGCCTGCTCGCGCGCGTAGGTGAAGAAGGTCTGATAGGCGCCGGGCGGGGCGAGGGTCGGCGCGAAGGGTTCGCCCTCGGTCGCGGTTGCGCCGGAGGGCGCCGCGCCTCTCTCATCCTCGGCCTCGTCGGAATCGGGTTCGTCGTCGCCCAAGGCCTCGTTCCGAAGGACGACACCCCCGGCGGCGAGCGGAATCGCAGCGGCGACGCAGCCGCCGAGCATCATGGCGAGCGCCGATGCCGCGAGGGCGGCCTGGAGCCGCCGCACGGTCATGCAGCCTCGCGCTCCCGCACGGTGCGGAATTCGATCTTCTTGTCGTAGGGCGCGCCGACGATCATCCGCTGGACGTAGACGCCGGGCAGGTGGACGCAGTCCGGATCGAGGCTTCCGACCGGCACCACTTCCTCGACCTCGACAACGCAGATCTTGCCGCAGGTCGCGGCGGGCTGGTTGAAGTTGCGCGCCGTCTTGCGGAACATGAGATTGCCGGTCTCGTCCGCCTTCCATGCCTTGACGATCGCCAGGTCGGCGAAGATGCCGCGTTCGAGGATATAGTCCTCCCCGTCGAAGGTCTTCACTTCCTTGCCTTCGGCCACTTTCGTGCCGACGCCGGTCTTGGTGTAGAAGCCCGGAATGCCCGCGCCGCCGGCGCGCATGCGCTCGGCCAGGGTTCCCTGCGGGCAGAACTCGACCTCGAGCTCGCCGGCGAGGAACTGCCGTTCGAACTCCTTGTTCTCGCCGACGTAGGAGGAGATCATCTTCTTCACCTGTCGCGTGCGCAGCAGCTTACCGATCCCTTCGTTGTCGATACCGGCATTGTTGCTGCAGAAGGTCAGCCCCTTGACCCCGCTGTCGCGGACGGCGTCGATCAGGCGTTCGGGAATGCCGCACAGGCCGAAGCCCCCCGCGGCGATGAGCATATCGTCCTTCAGCACCCCTTCGAGGGCGGCGGCGGCATCGGGATAGAGCTTGTTCATCAGGCCTCCATATCGTGCCAAGCTGTTAGGCATAGCGCGATCTGCTGTCACCCCCGGTTACGCTGCACATGCGATTCGTGCCGGTCGGAGCGGCGCAGTTTCGTGACGGGATCATGACAAGAATGGAATGAAATCGAACAAGTTAGCGATTATTGTTGCATATTTTGCACTACGAAATGAGCTTTTCGCACTTGCACAAAAGTGTGCTGCAGCGCACATAGGGCGGGCCTTTACAGGCATCCTCTCCCAAGACTTTCAAGGCCCGGTCCTCGCGACCGGGCCTTTTTTCTTTCCAGCGCCCGGGCGCCCCATTAGGCAACCGATGGCCTTCTCGTTCATTTGACTCGCAGTGATCCGTCCCTAGCTAGGAGCGGTAACCCTCATTGGACTTGAGCAGGGAGAAATGGACGGATGGCCGATCTCGACGCGGCGGTAGAAGACAAGGCGGTCCGGCTCCAGGTCGCGGCAGCTCGGCAAGAAGAAAGCGGAAGGGGGGTCGCCAGGCTACCGCGTTCAGCATTTCAGGCGCTCGGCATCACCGAAGGCGACGTCGTGGAGATCCACGGCAAGCGCACGACCGCGGCCATCGCCATGGCGGCGTACGACGAGGACCAGTCGCTCGACGTGGTCCGGCTCGACGGCCTGCAGCGCAACAATGCCGAGTGCGGATCGGGCGAGCACGTGCGCGTGGCGGTGGCCGAATCGCGCCCGGCCTCGCGCGTGATCTTTGCCCCGGCCAGCCGCGAGATGCGCCTGCAGGGGCCGACCCAGGCGCTGAAGCGCAACTTCTTCAGGAAGCCTCTCGTTGCCGGCGATCTGGTCGCCACGACCGGCCAGCAGCCGGTGCAGAACATGCCGGCGGAGGTCCAGCGCATGTTCAATGCGCCGGCCTATGCGCTCACCCAGATCCGCCTGACGGTCGTCTCGACCGCGCCCAAGGGCATCGTGCATATCGACGAGAACACCGAAGTCGAGCTGCGCGCCGAGTTCGAAGAGGCTCCGACCGGGCGTGCGGTGGTCAACTACGACGACGTCGGCGGCATGGACGACACGATCCAGCAACTCCGCGAAATGGTCGAGCTGCCGCTGCGTTACCCCGAGCTGTTCACCCGCCTCGGCGTCGACCCGCCCAAGGGTGTGCTGCTCCACGGTCCGCCAGGCACGGGCAAGACCCGGCTAGCGCAGGCGGTCGCGAACGAGAGCGATGCGCAGTTCTTCACCATCAACGGGCCGGAGATCATGGGCTCCGGTTATGGCGAGAGCGAGAAGCGCCTGCGCGAGGTGTTCGAGGAAGCGGCCAAGCACGCGCCGGCGATCGTGTTCATCGACGAGATCGATTCGATCGCGCCCAAACGCGCGCAAGTCGCGGGCGAGGCGGAGAAGCGCCTGGTCGCGCAGCTCCTGACGCTGATGGACGGGCTCGAGGCGCGCTCCAACCTCGTCGTGATCGCTGCCACCAACCGACCGGACGCGGTCGACGAAGCGCTGCGCCGCCCGGGCCGCTTCGACCGCGAGATCGTAATCGGCGTGCCCGACGAGAAAGGGCGGCGCGAGATCCTCTCGATCCACACCCGCGGCATGCCGCTGGGCGACCGGGTCGATCTGGACGAACTCGCCCGCGTTACGCACGGTTTCGTCGGTGCCGATATCGCTGCGCTTGCACGCGAGGCGGCGATCGACGCGGTCCGGCGGATCATGCCCAAGCTCAACCTTGATGAACGCACGATCCCGGCCGAGGTGCTCGACGAGCTGTCGGTGACGCGCGAGGATTTCCTGTCCGCGCTCAAGCGCGTGCAGCCGTCCGCCATGCGCGAGGTCATGGTCCAGGTGCCGCGGGTCGGCTGGGACGACATCGGCGGTGTCGACGATGCGATCGACATGCTGAAGGAAGGGATCGAGCTGCCGCTCAGGAACCCCGAGGCCTTCCGCCGGCTGGGCATTCGTTCGGCCAAGGGGTTCCTGCTCTACGGTCCGCCGGGCACCGGCAAGACGCTGCTGGCCAAGGCCGTCGCCAAGGAGGCCGAGGCGAACTTCATCTCGATGAAGAGCTCCGACCTCCTCTCCAAGTGGTATGGCGAGAGCGAGCAGCAGATCGCCCGCATGTTTGCCCGCGCGCGCGCGGTGGCGCCCTGCGTCGTGTTCATCGACGAGATCGACAGCCTCGTCCCCGCCCGCGGGTCAGGGCAGGGCGAACCGCAGGTGACCGGCCGCGTGGTCAACACGATCCTTGCCGAGATGGACGGGCTGGAGGAACTGCAGTCGGTCGTCGTAATCGGCGCGACCAATCGCCCCACGCTGATCGATCCGGCGCTCCTGCGGCCCGGGCGGTTCGACGAGATGGTCTATGTCGGCACGCCCGATCAGAAGGGGCGTACGCAGATTCTCGGCATTCATACGGCGAATATGCCGCTGGCCGGGGATGTCGATCTGGCGGATATTGCGGCCCAGACCGACCGTTTCACCGGCGCCGATCTGGAAGACGTCGTGCGCCGCGCCGGCCTCAACGCGCTGCGGCGCGCGGGCGGCGAGGTCGAGCAGGTCACGGGGGCCGATTTCTCCGAGGCGCTTGGCGATTCGCGCGCGACGGTTACCCAGGCAATGGAGGAAGAATATCGCAAGATGCGCGGCGAGCTGAAGAAGCGCGCGGCCGAGGCCATGCCGATCGGCTTCATCAGCGAAGGCATGGTCGAATCGACGCGCGAGAAGAAGCACGGATAACGCCACTCTCCCCCTCCTCTTCAGAGGTGGGGGAGAGGAGCTTAGTCGTTCGCCTTTACCGCGGCGTTCGCGTCGTCGACGCCCAGGCGGTGGCGGATCAGCGCATCCGGCATATTCACCCGCAGCCATTGGAGCATGTGCTCCCGCACCGCGCAGCGTAGCGTCCACAGGTCGCTGATGGTCGCCGCGCTCACGGCAATGCGCAGCTCCACGCTTTCGGGGTAGGCCTCTGTCATCAGCAGTTCCGCCGTGCGCCCGTCCCATTCCTCGCGCGTGGCGACGAAGCGTTCGAACTCCGCGCGGACTGGAGTGATCTCGGCCGCCGGGTCGAGGTGGAGGAAGACCGGTCCGCTCAGCCGCTCGCTTTCGCGGGACCAGTTCTCGAAGCTCTTCTCGAGGAACGCGCTGGTCGGCACGATGATCGCGCGCTCGTCCCACGTGCGCACGATCACGAAGCTCATGCGGATTTCCTCGACCCGGCCGGAGAAGCCCTCGATCACCACCAGGTCGCCGATCCGCAGCGGTTCGGTAAGCGCCATCTGCAGGCCGGCGATGAGTGATTTGAGCGCGGGCTGCGCCGCCGCGCCGACCGCCAGCGCGGCGAGGCCGGCCGAGGCCATCAGCGTCACGCCCACGTCGCGCACGCCCGGGATCGCCAGCAGCATCATCGCCACCGTCAGCAGGACGATGAGGAACGCGGCGGTGCGCGAGAGGATCGCAACCCGCGTGCGGCGGCTGCGCGCCGTGATCGGGTCGGCGGAAAGCTCGCCGCGCATCTGCAGTGCAGCGGCGAAGGCACGCACCAGCGCGAGCGCGACCCAGCCGACCAGGGCGGGAACGACGAACGGCGCAATCCAGCGCCAGACGGCCTGGATATTGGGGTTGGCCTGCGCCACTGCTGCGATCGCAATCGCGACGACCGACCAGCGGATCGGCCGCGCGAGCCGGGCGAAGAGGAGCTCGTCGACCTCCGATCGCGAGCTGCGGGCGAGGCGGAGCAGCAGTCCGAAGACCAGGCGGTGGATCACGAACGCGACTGCGATCGCTACTCCGACGGCGATGGAGGCCACCGCCACTTCGCCCCAGGCGATGGTCCAGTTCCGCGGATCGTAGCGCTCGAGCATCCCGCACGAGCTACGGCGTCAGCCGTTCACTGGCAAGCGATGGCGATCACCGGGTGCGCGGGATCGTAATCGTGACTTCCACCCCGTCCTTGCCGAACCGGCGGTCGATCTCGCCGCGGAGCTGGCGCGCCGCGCTGGTCATCAGGAGGCTGCCGAAACCCTTGTGCTCCGGTTCCTTGCCCTCCGCGTCGCCATGCTCGCGCCACTCGATGGCGATCGATCCATCAACCTCGCGCCAGCGCACTTCGAGCAGGTCGCCCCTGCTCCAGGCGCCGTACTTGACGGCATTGGTCGTTAGCTCGTGGAGCACCAAGCCCAGCGGCGTGACCTGCTTGGCCGGCAGGTCGATCTCGGGCCCGTCGATCTCGGCGGGAAGCTTCTCCGAACGATAGGGCGCCAGCGTCGTCTCGATCAGCGCGCGCAGCGAGGCGACCGGTCGCTCGAGCGTTCCCTGCGTCACCTCGTGGGCGGTCAGCAAGGCATGGATGCGGTCGGAAATCCGCTCGACCACGGGCTTCGCCTCCGGGGTATCCTTGGCGCTCATCCGCACGATCGCCAGGATCACGGCGAACAGGTTCTTGACCCGGTGGTTGAGCTCGCGCGCGAGCAGGTCGGCGCGGTCGCGCGCTTCGCCCAGCGCGGCCGCCTGCGCCGCCTCCGCCTCGGCACGCGCGGCACGGGTGACGAGGACATAGCCGAGTGCCAGCGCCACCAGCAGCATCAGGAGGACCGCGCCGAGCAGCGGAAGCACACGGCCTTCGGCGCGCGCGGTCTCGCTTGCCGCCCGGATCAGGATGCGGTTCTCGATCTGCTCCATCTCGCGCGTCGCGCGGCGCAGGCGGGCCATGACTTCCGCGCCGCGATCGTCGAGGATGCCGCGGCGGGCCTCGATCACCCGGCGCTGTTCGACCAGTTCGATCGTTTCCGCCATCTCGGCGAACTTCGATTCGGTCAGGCTCTCGATCTCGTCGATCAGCTCATGCTGCCGCTGGGTCGCATCGGGGCCAACCAGTTCGCGCAGACGGTCGAGCGTGGGTCCATACTGTTCGCGCCCGACGAGGTAGGGTTCGAGATAGCGACGGTCGAGCGTCAGCAGATAGCCGCGTTGCCCCGTCTCGGCGTTGAGCGCGGCGCGGTTGATATTGCGCAGCTCCATCAGGATCTCGCTCGTCTGGCGCACCTGCTCCCGCTCGGCGCGTTCGGCCTCGATCGTCTGGAAGACCAGGAACAGGCCGGCGAACAGCGCCAGGGCGATCAGGCCCAGCACGGCCAGATTGCCGACGTGGCGGCGGCGCAGCCGCGGGCGGAGGCGAGGGCGGATCAGTGTGCCATCCCCCAGCTTGCGCCGGTGCCGATCTCGATTCCGAGCGGCACGTCGAGCGCCACGGCGGGCGCGGCGGCTTCGGCCATGACGCGCTCGATCACGGGCGATGCCGCGGCGACGTCGCCGGCGGGCAGCTCGAACACCAGTTCGTCGTGCACCTGCAGCAGCATGCGCACATGCCCCAGACCGGCGGCGTCGAGTGCGGGCATCATCCGGGCCATCGCGCGCTTGATGATGTCGGCGCTGGTCCCTTGGATCGGCGCGTTGATCGCGGCACGTTCGCTGCCCTGGCGCTCGGCCTGGTTCTTGGAGCCGATCCGCGGAAACCAGGTCTTGCGGCCGAACAGCGTCTCCGAATAGCCACGCTCGCGCACAGTATCGAGCGTTTCCATGATGTAGCGCTGGATGCCGGGGAAGCGCCGGAAATACGTGTCGATCATCGCCTGTGCCTCGTCCGCCTCGACCTTGAGGCGCCCGGCAAGGCCCCAGCGGCTGATGCCGTAGAGGATCGCGAAGTTGATCGTCTTGGCTTGCGCACGGGTGTCGCGCGTGACCTGGCCGAACATCTCGGCCGCGGTGCGCGCGTGAATGTCCTCACCGTTCGCGAAGGCCTGCTTCAATTCGGGCACGTCGGCCATGTGCGCGGCGAGGCGCAGCTCGATCTGCGAGTAGTCGGCGGCGAGCAGCACGTTGCCTTCCTCCGCCACGAAGGCTTCGCGGATCTGGCGCCCGATCTCGGTGCGGATGGGGATGTTCTGCAGGTTGGGATCGGTCGAGGACAGCCGCCCGGTCTGCGCTCCCACGAGGCTGTAGCTCGTGTGGACCCGGCCGGTATCGGGATGGATCGCGGCCTGCAGCGCGTCGGTATAGGTCGACTTGAGCTTGGTCAGCTGGCGCCACTCGAGCACCCGGTCGGCGATCTCTGCGCCTTGCGCGGACAGCCGCTCCAGGATGGCCTGATCGGTCGAATACTGTCCGCTCTTGCCCTTGCGCCCGCCCTTGTAACCCATCTTGTCGAACAGCACGTCGCCGAGCTGCTTGGGGCTGCCGATGGTGAAGGGCGCACCGGCGATCGCGTGAATCTCCGCCTCCAGCCGGCCGGTTTCGGCGGCGAACTCGTCGGACAGCTTGGCGAGCTGCGCCCTGTCGACCCGGATCCCGTGCCGCTCCATCTGCGCGACCACCGGGATCAGCGGACGGTCGACCCGCTGGTAGATGCGGGTGCCGCCTTCGGTCGCAAGGCGCGGCTTGAGGTTCGCGTAGAGGCGCCAGGTCACGTCGGCGTCCTCCGCGGCGTATTCGGTCGCCCGGTCGAGCGGCACTTCGCCGAAGGGGATCGCCTTCTTGCCGCTGCCGCAGATGTCCTTGAACGTCAGCGTCGTGTGGCCGAGGTGGCGCTGCGCAAGCTCATCCATCCCGTGGCCGCCGCCGATCCCGTCGAGGCTGCGGCCAGCGTCGAGCGTGAAGGACACGATCATCGTGTCGTCGACCGGCGCCATTGCGATGCCGTGGCGCGCCAGCACGTTGATGTCGTATTTCACGTTTTGCCCGACCTTCAGCACCGCGTCGCTTTCGAGCAGCGGCTTGAGCATCGTCAGCGCCGTCTCGCGCGCGACTTGCTGCGGCCGTTCGGCGAACATATCGCTGCCGCCGTGCGCTAGCGGGATGTAGCAGGCGTCGTTCGGCCCGAGTGCGAGGCTGATCCCAGCCAGGTCGGCGCGCATCGCGTCGAGCGCGCTGGTTTCGGTATCGATAGCGACCAGCCCGGCGGCGAAGGCGCGTTCGATCCAGTGCTCGAGCCGCTCGGCCGTCTGAACGCATTCATAAGTGGTCCGGTCGATCTCGGGCATCTGCGGCAGCGGCTGGCGATTGCCCCCGGCCGAGGCGTCGGCGCCCTTGTTGACCGCCTTTGCCGGATTGAGGTTGTTCGAGCGCTCCGGGCTACCGTTTCCGCCGTCCAGCCGCCGCAGCAGGCTGGTGAAGCCGTGCCGCTCGAGGAAGGCGGCGAGCGGCTCGCGCGGGACCGTGACGAGCTTGAAGTCCTCGATCGGCATGGGCAGGTCGCAGTCTTCCTTGAGCTGCACGAGCACGCGGCTGAGTTCGGCCATCGCGCGGCCTTCGATCAATCGGTCCTTGAGCTTGGAAGGCTTCATGGCCGGCGCGGCGTCCAGCGCGGCGGTGAGG
>JAPSJS010000041.1 GCA_031178065.1 Altererythrobacter sp. | reverse complement strand
CCGTGGCGGTGTAGGTCAGCGTGTCGCTCGCATCGACGTCGGCGAACGCCGCGGTGACGTCGACCGTCGTGACGCCCTCTGCGTCTTCGTTCGCCTGATCGGGCAGCGCGCCAACTGCCACCGGCGCATCATTGGTGCCGGTCACCGTGATCTCGAGCGTCGCGGTATCCGTGCCGCCCTCGCCGTCGCTTACGGTATAGCTGATGCTCGTCGTCCGGGTCTCGCCCACGGCAAGATCATCGAACTCACCGTTCGGATCGAAGCCATAGCTGCCATCAGGGTTGAGCGTGAAGGCACCCCCGCTGCTGCCCGCGATCACCGCGCCAACATTGGCCGCATCGCCGTTCACCGCGCCGACCGTCAGCGCGTCGCCATCGGGATCGCTGTCGTTGCCCAGCACACCGCCAGCAGCGTCTACTGCGAGCGTTGTGTCCTCGTCAGTGGTATCGGCATCGTTGACCGCATCCGGCGCCGGGTTGGCAACCGTCCAGTCGAAGCTCTGCGTCACCGAGGCGCCGCTGCCATCGGTAGCGGTTACGACGACGGTATAGGTGCCGGCAGGGTTGCCCGGAGTGCCGGTCTGGCTGGCCGAGTTGTCTATCGTCCCGCTGATGATCCCGGTCACGGGATCCAGCGTCAGACCCACCGGCAGACCGGTCGCCGTGTAAGTCATCGTGTCGCTCGCATCGACGTCGGTGAAGGCCGAGGTGACGTCCACCGTCGTGACGCCATCCGCATCCTCGTTCGCCTGATCCGGCAGCGCACCAACTGCAACCGGCCCATCATTGGTGCCGGTCACCGTGATCTCGAGAGTCGCGGTATCCGTACCGCCCTCACCGTCGCTTACGGTATAGCTGATGCTCGTCGTCCGCGTCTCGCCCACCGCGAGATCATCGAACTCGCCGTTCGGATCGAAGCCGTAGCTCCCATCAGGGTTGAGAGTGAAGGCACCCCCGCTGCTGCCAGCAATGACTGCACCGACGTTTGCCGCATCGCCGTTCACGGCGCCGACCGTCAGCGCATCGCCATCGGGATCGCTGTCGTTGCCCAGCACGCCGCCAGCAGCGTCTACTGCGAGCGTTGTGTCCTCGTCAGTGGTATCGGCATCGTTGACCGCATCCGGCGCCGGGTTGGCAACCGTCCACTCGAAGCTCTGCGTCACCGAGGCGCCGCTGCCATCGGTAGCGGTTACGACGACGGTATAGGTGCCGGCAGGGTTGCCCGGAGTGCCGGTCTGGCTGGCCGAGTTGTCGATCGTCCCGCTGATGATGCCGGTCGCGGGGTCAAGCGTCAGACCCGCTGGCAGACCGATCGCCGTGTAGGTCAGCGTATCGCTCGCATCGACGTCGGTGAAGGCCGAGGTGACGTCCACCGTCGTGACGCCATCCGCATCCTCGTTCGCCTGATCCGGCAGCGCCCCGACTGCAACCGGCCCATCATTGGTGCCGGTCACCGTAATCTCAAGCGTAGCCGTATCCGTACCGCCCTCGCCGTCACTCACCGTGTAGCTGATGCTGGTCGTCCGGGTCTCGCCAACGGCAAGATCATCGAACTCACCGTTCGGATCGAAGCCGTAGCTGCCGTCGGCATTCAGCGTGAACGTGCCCCCGCTGCTGCCAGTGACGATTGCGCCCACCCCGGCAGTGTCGCCGTTCACCGCACCGACCGTCAGCGCGTCGCCGTCAGGATCACTATCGTTGCCCAGCACGCCGCCCGCAGCACCGACCGCGAGCGTTGTGTCCTCGTCAGCGGTGCCGCTGTCATCCGTCGCACCGGGCGCCGGATTGGTGACGGTCCAGTCGAAGCTTTGCGTGATCGTAGCACCGCTGCCGTCCGTCGCCGTCACCACGACTGTGTATGTACCCGCCGGGTTACCCGGAGTGCCGCTCTGGCTGGCCGAGTTGTCGATCGTTCCGCTGATGATACCCGTCGCAGGATCGAGCGTCAGACCTGCCGGCAGACCGGTCGCGCTGTAGCTGAGCGTATCGCTCGCATCGACATCGGTAAACGCGGAGGTGACGTCGATGGTGGTGACGCCCTCTGCGTCTTCGTTCGCCTGATCGGGCAGCGCGCCAACTGCCACCGGCCCGTCATTGGTGCCGGTCACCGTAATCTCAAGCGTAGCCGTATTGGTCCCGCCCTCACCGTCGCTTACGGTATAGCTGATGCTCGTCGTCCGCGTCTCGCCCACCGCGAGATCATCGAACTCGCCGTTCGGATCGAAGCCGTAGCTCCCATCAGGGTTGAGAGTGAAGGCACCCCCGCTGCTGCCAGCAATGACTGCACCGACGTTTGCCGCATCGCCGTTCACGGCGCCGACCGTCAGCGCATCGCCATCGGGATCGCTGTCGTTGCCCAGCACGCCGCCCGCAGTATCCACCGCGAGCACCGTGTCCTCGTCAGTGGTACCGCTGTCGTCGGTCGCACCGGGCGCCGGATTGGTGACGGTCCAGTCGAAGCTCTGCGTGATCGTGGCCCCGCTGCTGTCGGTCGCCGTCACGACAACCGTATAGGTGCCCGCCGGATTACCAGCGGTCCCGGCCTGACTGGCCGAGTTGTCGATCGTCCCGCTGATGATGCCGGTCACGGGATCCAGCGTCAGACCCGCCGGCAGACCGGTCGCGCTGTAGCTGAGCGTGTCGCTCGCATCGACATCGGCGAACGCCGCGGTGACGTCGACCGTCGTGACGCCCTCTGCGTCTTCGTTCGCCTGATCGGGCAGCGCCCCGACTGCCACCGGCCCGTCATTGGTGCCGGTCACCGTGATCTCGAGAGTCGCGGTATCCGTGCCGCCCTCACCATCGCTCACCGTGTAACTGATGCTCGTCGTCCGGGTCTCGCCAACGGCAAGATCATCGAACTCACCGTTCGGATCGAAGCCGTAGCTGCCGTCGGCATTCAGCGTGAACGTGCCCCCGCTGCTGCCCGCGATCACCGCGCCAACATTGGCCGCATCGCCATTCACCGCGCCGACCGTCAGCGCATCGCCATCGGGATCGCTGTCGTTACCCAGCACACCGCCCGCAGTATCCACTGCAAGCGCTGTATCCTCGTCGGTCGTCTCGGCATCGTTGACGGCATCCGGCGCCGGGTTCGCCACCGTCCACTCGAAACTCTGCGTGATCGTGGCGCCGCTGCCGTCGGTAGCGGTTACGACGACGGTATAGGTGCCGGCAGGGTTGCCCGGAGTGCCGGTCTGGCTGGCCGAGTTGTCGATCGTCCCGCTGATGATCCCGGTCGCGGGGTCAAGCGTCAGACCCACCGGCAGACCGGTCGCCGTGTAGGTCAGCGTATCGCTCGCATCGACATCGGTGAAAGCAGACGTGACGTCGACCGTCGCGACGCCCTCTGCGTCCTCGTTCGCCTGATCGGGCAGCGCGCCAACTGCCACCGGCCCGTCGTTGGTGCCGGTCACCGTAATCTCAAGCGTAGCCGTATTGGTCCCGCCCTCGCCGTCACTCACCGTGTAGCTGATGCTCGTCGTCCGCGTCTCGCCCACCGCGAGATCATCGAACTCGCCGTTCGGATCAAAGCCGTAGCTCCCATCAGGGTTGAGAGTGAAGGCACCCCCGCTGCTGCCAGCAATGACTGCACCGACGTTTGCCGCATCGCCGTTCACCGCACCGACCGTCAGCGCGTCGCTATCGGGATCGCTGTCGTTGCCCAGCACGCCGCCCGCAGTATCCACTGCAAGCGTGGTATCTTCGTCAGTGGTATCGGCATCGTTGACCGCATCCGGCGCCGGGTTGGCAACCGTCCAGTCGAAGCTCTGCGTCACCGAAGCGCCGCTGCCGTCGGTGGCGGTCACGACGACGGTGTAGGTGCCCGCCGGATTGCCGGCAGTCCCGGTCTGACTCGCCGAGTTGTCGATCGTCCCGCTGATGACCCCGGTCGCAGGATCCAGCGTCAGACCTGCCGGCAAGCCGGTCGCCGTGTAGCTGAGCGTATCGCCCTCGACGTCCGAGAAGGCGGTGGTCACGTCGACACCCGCGATCGCGTCGGCGTCCGCATCCGCTCGCGGCGGAAGGATGTCGGCCGTGGGCGCATCGTTTACCGGCGTGACTGTGATATCGAGCGTGCTGGTCTCGATTCCCCCGCCATTACCGTCACTTACCGTATAGGTGACGGTCGGGACGGTTCCGTTCCAGTTCGCATCCGGCGTGAAGGCGTATTCGCCGTCCGGGCCAATGACCAGCGCGCCGATCCCCGGGATGGTGGCCGTCTCGCCGGCAGGATAGACCTGGCCGCCGACCTCGAACCCGGTGACCGTCAGCGGATCACCGTCGGGGTCGCTGTCATTCTCGAGCACGTTACCGCTGACCGGCGTGTCCTCCGGCGTCGTCTCCCTCTCAGGAGCAGGGTCGGGCACCGTGTTGGTTACCTCCACCGTCACCGTAGTCGTCTCAGTCTTGCCGCCGCTGGTGACGGTGTAAGTGTAACTGTCAGGACCGACATAACCGTCGACCGGGGTGTACGTGACGGTCCCGTCGGGGTTGATCACGACGGTGCCATGCTCACCCTGGGTGGCGGCGGTAACTTCGGCGTCGCCGTTCTCGAAGGTGTCGTTGCCGAGCACTTCGGTAGCGACCGGCTCGCCCGCGTGGGTAACGATCGCATCCGGCGTAATGTCGCCGACCGGCGTCACGGATATGTCGAGCGTGCTGCTGGCGGTGCCCCCGTCATTGCCGTCGGTCACGGTGTACATGACGGTCGGCACCGTGCCGTTCCAGTCGGCAACCGGCGTGAACGTGTAGCTGCCGTCACCATTCAGCACGAGCGTACCGGCGCCTGCGATCAGCGCCGTTTCGCCCGCCGCGTAGGTCCGGCCGCCAACCTCGTAATGCGTCACCGTCAACGGATCGCCGTCGTCGTCGCGCTCGTTCGCGAGCACGTTGCCGCTGAGCGGCGTGTCTTCGGGCGTCGCCTCGATCTCCGGCGCCGCCACGGGCACTGCGTTGGTGACCTCGACCGTCACGGTCGTGATCTCGGTCTTGCCGCCGCTGGTGACCGTGTAGGTGTAGCTGTCGGAGCCAACATAGCCATCCGCTGGCGTGTAGGTGACCGTCCCATCGGGGTTGATCACCACCGTCCCGTGTTCGCCCTGCGTGACGGAGGTCACCTCGGCGTCGCCGTTCTCGAAGGTGTCGTTGTCGAGAACGTCGGTGGTGATGGGGTCGCCCGCGTGGGTGGTGATCGTGTCCGGCGTGATGTCGCCGACGGGCGTCACGGTGATGTCGAGCGTGCTGCTGACCGTGCCGCCGTCATTGCCGTCGGTGAGGGTATAGGTGACGGTCGGCACCGTGCCGTTCCAGTCGGCCACGGGCGTGAACGCATAGCTCCCATCGGCATTCAGCACGAGCGAGCCGATCCCGGCGAGCACGGCGGTCTCGCCCGTTACGTAGATCCGGCCGCCGACCTCGTACTGCGTCACCGTCAGCGGATCGCCGTCGGCATCGCGCTCGTTCGCAAGCACGTTGCCGCTGAGCGGCGTGTCCTCGGGCGTCGTCTCCACTTCCGGCGTTGCCACGGGCACTGCGTTGGTGACCTCGATGGTCACCGTCGTGGTCTCAGTCCTGCCGCCGCTGGTGACGGTGTAAGTGTAACTGTCGGGGCCGACATAACCCTCGACCGGCGTGTAGGTGACGGTTCCGTCGCGATTGATCACGACCGTGCCGTATTCACCCTGGGTTACGCCGGTAACTTCGGCATCGTCGTTCGCGAAGCTGTCGTTGGCGAGCACATCGGTGGTGATCGGATCGCCCGCGTGGGTCGTGATCTCGTCGGCCTCGACGTCGACCACCGGCTCGACCGTGATGTCGAGCGTGCTGGTGGCGAGGCCGCCCCGACCATCGTCGGCCGTATACGTGACGGTGGGCACGACGCCGTTCCAGTCGGCGATCGGGGTGAAGGTGTAACTGCCGTCAGCCTCGATCAAGATCGTGCCGACGCCGGGGATCGTCACCGTCTCGCCAGCCGCGTGGATCTCGCCGCCGATCTCGAACTGCGTAACGGTGAGCGTGTTGTTCTCGTTATCGAAATCGTTGTCGAGCACGTTACCCGCGGCGATCTCGTCTTCGCCAATGACGCGAACGTCGGGCGCAGGCTCGGGCACCCGGTTGATGGCCTGCGCGTCGTCCCGGCCGCTGCCGTGCGGCCACTCGACCGGCTGCTGCTCCGGATCGCCCCAGTCGATCGTCATCGGCGGAATCCGTTCCTCGACCCGCGCGAGGTTTAGAGGCGTGATGCCGTCGGCTTCGAGATTCTGATCGATGCGGACGAGTTGCACGAAGCGGTGACCGTCGCCGACGCGGTCGGGCTGATCGCCGTCCGTCCCCTCGTTCGCTTCACGCAGGAGTTCCTCGTCGATGATGCGGACGAGTTCCGGTGACGCGACGACGGCTTCGTCCCGGCCGGCAGCAACGACACTGAAGCCTTCGCCTTCGGGGCCCTCGAAGGTCACCACTTCGGCGTTCGGGCCGGTGCCGTAGCTGATGGTGATCGTCGCGCCGGCGGAGAGGATCAGCGTTTCGCCGGCCAGCAGCTCGTCACCAGGCGACAACTCGCGCATGGAACCATCCGCCGCGACCGCCCAGACAGTGCCCGTTACGGCGACGACAGTTCCGTTCTTGCTCACATTTACCCCCAAAAACTCACTTCACCCACACAGCGCTCCCGCAACGAGATCGGTTAGCGCTCGCTCAAGGCGTTCGCCTTGGCTCTCAGGATGGGCTTCAACAGATAGGACAGGACGGTCTTCTCACCGGTCAGGACATCGAGCTGGACGGTCATGCCCGGGATGACCGGCAGCCCTTCCCTGAACTGGTTGCTCGTGGTCTCCGCCTTGACGACGTAGTAAGTGTTGCCCTTGTCATCGGTGATGCTGTCCGGGCTGATATGGACCAGCTTCGCGCGCATGCCGCCGTAGACAGAGAAATCATAGGCCGTGAACTTCACCACGGCCGGCAAGCCGGGCCGCAGGAAAGCGATGTCGCGCGGCGAGACCTTGGCCTCGACGATCAGCCTCCCGCCAGTGGGGACCACTTCCACCACCGCATGGCCTGGCTGCACCACGCCGCCGATCGTGTTGTAGAGCACGCGCTGCACGACCCCGTCGACGGGCGAACGGATTCGGGAGTACTTCACCCGATCGGCGAGACCCGTGACGTTCTGTCCGAGGCTGTTCAACTCGGCCATGGCCGCGGTAAGCTCGGCCCGCCATTCGTTCTTCGTGGTCAACTCGACGTCCCGAATGCGAGTCTGCGCTTCCTGAATGCTGCCGGCGAGCTGCGCCCGCCGCGCCTGCGCCTGCTGGCGGTCGCCCTGCGCGCGCGAGACTTCGCGTTCGAGCCGCAGGACTTCCATCTCGGAAACCGCGCCAGAGTTCAGCAACGGCCGGGTGATGGCCAATTCCTCCTGCGCCATCCGGTAGGAGCGCTCGGCGCTCCGCAGCGCCGCCTCGACCTCTCCCAGTTCGCTGCGCCGCTGCGCGACTTGCTGCCTGGCCATGAGCAGGCGCTCGTTAAGCTGCTGCCTGCTTTGGTAGAAATACTGTCGCTCCTGCGCCAGGATCAGCGCCGTACTCGCCCCTGCTTGCCCATCGCCTGCCGGTTCCTCCGGCTCGTATGCCGCGCCGTTGACCAGGGCATTCAGCCGCTCGATCTTCGCGCGCAGGGCGAAGGCCCTTGCCTTCTCCTCGCCCAGAGTGGCCGCGAAACGCGTCGGGTCGATACGGACAAGCATCTGCCCTTTTTCGACCTTCTGCCCTTCCTGAACGAATATCTCCTCCACCACGCCGCCGTCGACCGACTGAACGATCTGAAGCTGCTGCGAGGGAATCACCTTGCCTTCACCGCGGGTTACCTCGTCCAGGCTCGCGAACGCGGACCATATCAGCAGGACGACGAAAATCCCGACTACGCCGTAAAGAATGGCGCGCGCCCGTACGATCTGCTGCCGGTCAATCGCATATCGTGCGCTCGACTCCCAATCGCGCAAGTCGCGCGATTGCCCCGACCAGAACGGCTTGAACATCGCATCCAGCCAAGTGCCGGCGCGGACCTTGCCGGTCGCGCCGCCCAGCCAGCTGAAAAGCCGCGCCTCAATCGGGCGGCGCGTGTCTTCGGCGCCGGTCATACCGCCGCCCTCTGGATCTGTCCGCCGTTCAGGCTCTCGAGAACCGCGGCCTTGGGGCCGTCGGCGACGATCGTGCCGCCGTCGACTACGATCAGGCGGTCGACGAGCTCGAGCATGCCCGGCTTGTGGGTGATGAGCAGCATGGTACGGTCCCTGGCGTAATCGGCGAGCGCCTTGGTGACATGCGCCTCGAGCCGCCCGTCCATGGCGCTGGTGGGCTCGTCCAGCACCAGGATGTTCGCGTTCATGGCTACGGCGCGGGCGATCGCGATCGCCTGACGCTGGCCTCCGGACAGTCGGTTGCCGCCTTCGCCGACTGGCATTTCGAGGCCTTCGGCGTTCGGGCCGAGCATCTGTGTCAGCCCTGCGACCTCCATGGCGGTTGCCAAGGTCCGCTCGCGGTCGGCCTGTCCGGCGCCGAGCATGATGTTGTCGAGCACGCTGCCGTACAGCAGCACAGGCTCCTGCGGGATGTAGCCGATGCGCCGCCGCAGCTCGTCGGGATCGATCTGCCCGGTGTGGACGCCGTCGACCATGATCATCCCGTCGCCGGGCTGGTAGAGCCCCAGCAGCAGCTTGCCGATCGTGCTCTTGCCGGAACCGACCCGGCCGATGATGCCGACTTTCTCGCCCGCGCGGACGTGGAAGCTCACGCCCTTGAGCGCGTCAGCCTGGGCACCGGCATAGCTGAAAGTGACATTGCGGAATGCAATATCGCCGTTGATGGCCGGACGGCTGATCCAGGTCTTGCCGCGCGGCCGCTCCTGCGGCTGCCCCACGGTCTCGTCGAGCTGCGCGAGCGAGGTCCGCGCCTGGTAGAACGAGGTCATCAGCGATGCGGTCTGCGCAATCGGCGCCATCGCACGCGAGGAAAGCATGTAGGCGGCGATCATCCCGCCCTGGGTGACGTCACCGTTGATGACCAGATAGACCCCGACGATGATCAAGGCGCAGCCAACGGTCTGCTGGATCAGCGCGGTCACGTTGCCGACCGATCCGCCCAGCAGCCGCTGCCGGGCGACTTGCGCGGAAAGGTACTCGGTGGCCTGCTCCCAGGTCTTCTGGATGCGCCCGGTCGCGCCGAATGCCTTGAGCGTCTCGAGCGCGAAGAGCCCTTCGACGAGCGCCGCGTTGCGCTGCGCGCCAGCCGCGCTGACGTCGTCCGAGATAGCGCTCAGCCGCGAGGCGACGGAGAGGGCGTAAAGCAGAGCGATCGCCGTCCCGACGATCAGCGGCAGCACCATCCAGAAGGAGATCACCCCAATTATGAGGGCGAACAGCAGAAAGAAGGGAAGGTCGATCAGCGTCAGCACGGTCATCGAGCCGATGAAGCTGCGCACGGACTCGAACGACTGGACGCTGGTGGCATAGCTCCCCACCGAGGCCGGCCGCTGCTCGAGCCGCATGCCGAGCACGCGCTCCATGATCCGTCCGGAAAGCTGCGTGTCAGCGCGCGCGGCAGCGGCGTCGACGAACCAGCTCCGCATGTGGCGCAGCACGAGATCGCCGATCAGGACGATCAGGATGCCGGCGGCCAGGACCCACAAGGTGTCGGTCGCCTGGTTCGGAACCACGCGATCGTAGACGTTCATCACAAATAGCGGCATCGCCATCGCGAAGAGATTGACGAACAGCGCCGCCAGCAGAACGTCGCGGTAGAGGCGGCGATTGCCGGCGATCACGCTCCAGAACCAGTGGCCTTCCTCCGCCTCCGGCGTCGTGCCGACGCGGTCGTCCGGGCGGTATGTGGCGCGGCAGTAGATCGCCTGGCCGAGATAGCGCCGCTCGAGATCCGCGAGGGAGAGCCGGATGCGTTCGTCGGCCGAGCCGAGCTCGGGCAGCACGACCGATGCGGTCTCAGCTTCGGTGTCGATCGAATAGACGACGCAGGCCTTCTCGCCGCGAAGCAGCACGATCGCGGGCAGAAGCACTGGATTGAGCTCGCGCAGCGGAACTTCGCTCAGCCGGGCACTCAGGCCCACCCGCTCGGCCGCGCGAGGGAACAGTGCAGGCGTCAAAGCACGATCTATCGGCAGCCCGGCAACCAGCGCATCGCGCGTGGTGGCGATACCGTTCTGGCCGGCAACCAGCAGCAGACAGGCCGCCAGATCGTCTCTGCCGCGATACTCCATGACTTACCTCAACTCCTCAATCGGAGCCGCAAGGGGCGAACCCGGCGGCGGCGGGCTAGCTCGCAGGAGCGATGTAGCCGCCGCAGTCGATCGCCGCCGGCGGCTGCGCATCGTCGTCGAACTCGCTGATCGCGGGCATCCCCTGGCGGGACTGGCCCAGGACATCCAGCAGGGTGCCCATCGAATGAAGCGTACGATAATACGCCTTGTTCAGCTCATACTGCGCCTGGACGTGCGACCGCTCCGACTGGAACGCCTCGTTCTTCGCATCGAGTACGTCGAGCAGTGTGCGGCGGCCGATGTAGAACTGCTGTTCGTAGGCCTCCGCGACCTTGGCGGACCCGGTGCGGTGCGCTTCCAAGGCATCGAGACGGGCATTCAGGTTGGCAATGTCGTTCCAGGCGATGGACGCCGTCTGGCGCAGGTCGACGCAGGCCTTGCGGAGCAGTTCCTCGCTCTGGTTCAGGCGCCGCTCGGCAGCATCGGTCCGCGCCTTGTCCGCGCCGCCGCGGAACAGGTTGTAGGTCAGGTTCAGGCCGACGAAGGCCTCCTGCCCGCGGCCATGCGGATCGAACTGCGAATCGAAGCTGCTGGTGTTGCGGTAGGTCCCGCCGCGCGCGCCCACCGTGACGCGCGGGTAATAGGCTGCCTGGCTCTCGTCGACCGCTGCCTCGGCCGCCTGGATCGTGGCGTTCGCCGCGTAGAGGCTCGGGTGGTTCTGCACCGCCTCGCCGATCACTGTAGAGAAGTCCGCCGGCACGCTCGCGGACGCGACGGGGTAATCCTGCAGCGCCGCAGCCGGCGTGGCGCCGACGATGCGTTGGAAGCGGGCTGTCACGTCGTGAAGATTGGCCTGCTCTGTCAGCATGTTTGCCTGCGCGAGCGCCACGCGCCCCGCCGCCTGCTGCAAGTCCGCCTGGTTGCTGACGCCGGATTCGGCCCGTTCGCTGATGAGGGCGAGGATCTGTTCGTGCGTCGCGAGATTCTCCTGCGCGAGCGCCAGGGTCGCGCGGTACTGGCGCACGTCCTCGTACGCCTCGATCGCCGCGAGCGCCTTGTCTTGCACCTCACCCAGCAGCTCGTAATAGCGGGCGAGGCGGTTCTGGTCCGCCTCTTCAAGCTGGCTGCGCACGAGAAACCCGTCGAACAGCATCTGGGTGATCGACAGCTCGACATAGTCGCGTGTGAACCAGTCGCGATCGTCGAATTCGCGCGTGGCAGCGCCGAATTCGCCGTTGACGTCGATCGACGGCAGATAGCCGCCTTTCACCGCCCGGCGATCATCGTTGGAAGCAAGGAACGCCTCCCACCGGGCCTGAACCTCGGGCTGGTTGTTGATGGCGCGCTCGACCGCCTCCTCGACCGACCCGACCGGGGCTGCCGGTGCAATCTGCTGCGCCGCGACGGTGCTGATCGCTGCGACGCCCGAGGCGAGCAGCGCCATCGTGCCCACCGCACTTCTGACGAGCGCCCCGCGGCCCCTCTTCCAGCGTGTCCGGACCGTGCTGGGCTGGCCGCCCTTGTACCCGTCAATCACGAGACGTTTTCCCCCTTCGAGATCCAGTCATGCGCCGGAGCGCGCGTGCCCGAAGTCGGGCATGCGTGCCGGCTCTCCGGAAGCCGCGGCTTCCGGAGATCGCAGTCGATTTCACGAGACCGGCCGCTCCGCGACAGTGCGAAGCAGCCCGACATCAGCTTGGTCGGAAAAAATGCCCCCGGCCGTTCCTGAACCCCGATGGCACCCAAATGGTTAACAAAAACTTACCAAACTGTGAACTTTGTTTAAATTTCGAGGGTTATCTGACAAAAATTAAGTTACGTCTAGGATGACGTAGGGCAACAAGCCGGCTATCGACCTTGGCCATGCGCACCTTCTCGAAGATCACCGCCCTGGTCGCGATCGCCGGACTGGCAGGCTGCGCGACATACGAACCGATCGTGACCTCGCAGGGTGCCCTTCCGCAAGGAGGGACTTACCGGATCCTCTCGCAGGACGCACCCCCTCACGTGACGAATCTGGTCGCCGAACAACTGACCACGCTCGGGTTCGAGCACTCCGACAGGCCCGCTTATCTCGTTCAGATCGGCGCGTCGGAACGCCCCGCGACGGTCGGAGCGCTCGTGCCCGATCCCAAAGAGCCGCAATGGCTCCGCAGGCCGTGGCTCGGCAGCCGGCAGATCGTGCATGGGGTGACGGTAAGTCTGACGGAAAGCGAGAGCGGACGCGAGATCTACCGCTCGGCTGCCGCGGTCAGGAGCGGCGAGGCCGACGCACAGGAACGTCTGGAACCGCTCATTGCGACTATGCTGGCGCCTCGCACTCGGCAGGATCCTCCAGCGGTTCGCTGAGCAGCGGGAGGCCGAGCACGAAGGTCGAACCGGCACCCACCCGGCTTTCGCAGCGGACCCAGCCGCCGTGGCGGACCGCGACAGTATGGACCTGAGCGAGACCCAGGCCGACGCCGTTCCCCTGCCCCTTCCCCGGCGCTTGCCGAAAACGCTCGAACAAGACGGCGAGGTGGTCCGGCGCGATGCCCGGCCCTTCGTCGGCGATCGCGCAGGTCGCCATTGGAATGCCCTCCTCCTCGATCACATCGATAGAGCAGCGCAGATGCGCAGCGATGGGGCTGTGGTAGACCGCGTTGTCGATCAGGTTGACGACCGCCCGCGTCAGCAGCGAACGCTCACCCGCCACGAAGAGCGTGGCATCTTCGCCCGCCAGGTCGACTTTCAGATCCTTGGCGGTGATGCGGGGCCATAGCTGGTCGAGTGCATCGATGAGCATGTCGGCCACGTTGACCGGCTCCGGTTCGTAGGGGAGCGATTCCGCGCGGGCGAGCTGAACGAAACCTTCCGCCAGCGCGATCGTACGCCGGGCGTGGCTCTCGATCCGCCCCGCGATCTGCGGATCGATCCGCTTTCCGTCCGTGTCCGTGAGCAGCGCGAGGATCGACGTCTGGGGCGAGCGCATGTCGTGGGAAAGGAATTCCAGCATGTCCTCGCGCTGGCGCTGCGCTTCCCACAAGGTGGTGATGTCCGTCGTCCGCACGACCCAGCCGAGCAGCTCGCCCTGTGCGGACCGGCGCGGCGCGACGCGGATCTCGAAAGAGCGGCCGCTGGCGGAGCGCGCGCGATAGCGGCCCGACTCTTCCGGCACCGGCCAGGGCGGCAGATCGCTCCCTTCGGGCTCGAGCCGCCCTTCGGCCACAGGGATACGCTGGAAGCGAGCGTAGAGCGCAGGCAGGCTCCGCTCGCCCGGCGCAAGCTGCAACTCCTCCGCAAGCGCTTCGGCTTCCGCATTGGCGAGAACGATCGCGCCGCTGCGATCGGCAATGAACACGCCGTCGGGCAGCTGGCGCAGGCTTTCGGTCACGAAGCGGCGCAGGCTGCGGCTTTGCCCGATGGCGTCGTTCAGCAGCGCCATCTGCCGCGACACGGGATCGGGAGCGGACGGCAGCGGGCCTGCGGGGGCAAGCACGTCCGGCTCCGCGCGAAAGCGCTCGAGTTCCTCGATCATGTAGCTGTTCGCGGCCGCCAAACGCCGCCAACCCCACAATGGATAGATCACCGCGAGAGCGGCCAGCCCGGGCGCTGGCGTCAGCCACAGGCGGAACTCCAGCAGCGCCCCAACCGCCGCCGCGAACATGAAGACGACCAACCCCGCGATCAGCGCGACGAGCGCCGAGGGCTGCAGCACGCGCAATGCGATCAGCAGAATCCAGAGGGGCACGAGCGCGAAAATGGCCCGCGGCCAGAAGCCTGCCTCCGCGATCATCCTGCCCGACAGGAGGCCATCGAGCAGGTGGGCCTGGACTTCGATCCCCGGCAGAACGCCGCCGGGATTGCCCCCGCCGGTGGCGTAACGATCGCCCAGCCCCTCCGCCGTGGCGCCAACCAGCACGAGCCGGTCGCGCAGCAGCTCGGCCGGCACTTCCCCGCGTAGAACCGACGAGGCGCCGATCGTCGGAAAGTGCCCGGCGGAGCCGGCGAACGGGATCAGGAGCGGCCCCTCGCCCTCGTCGGGCAGGCGCTCCACGGGATCGGCCGCGCGCTGCATCAGCACCATGAGATGGGGCCAGCGCCCTCGCTCGTCCCCCGCGATCAGCCGCGCGCGCCTGACTTTCCCGTCGCCGTCGAGGAGCAGATTGACGTGCCCGATCGCGGCCGCCGCATCGCGCACGGCGGGAACGGGCGGGATGACGTCGAAGGGCGTGCCATTGGTGCCGGGCGCGCGCATCAGCAGCGGAACGAAGACGCTCGTGGGACCCGCCATGGCACGCCCGAGGGCGGCGTCCCCCGCCTTGGGATTGAGGAGCAGAACGTCGTAGGCGACGGCAGCCGGCCCGGCGTCGGTGAGCTTCTCCACGAATTCCGCCTGCACCTCCCGCGGCCAGGGCCAAGGGCCCGTTTCGCGTGTGCTGTGATCGTCGATCGCCACGATCAGAATGCGCGGATCGGGATCGCTGCCGTCGAGCTGGAGGAGGAGATCGTAGAGCAGCGTGTCCAGCCGCTGCGTGGTGCGGTCATGGACCAGGAACAGCGCAAGCGCCGAGGACAGCAGCGCGACCAGCCACCACTCGGCGGCCAGGCGCCGCAGCCCAGTCCGCCGGGTCATTGGTCGGCGCTGATGGTCAGTCGTTCGAGCGGCGACCAGTTCTCATGCACTTCGCCGCCCACGAACTGCAGCGCCATGACTCGCCAATAGTAGGTCCCCGGCGGGAGGTCGGTCACCACGAAATGCTGCTCGGTCAGCCCCACTTCGTCCACGATCGGATCGGTCCCGTCTTCCTGTCGCGAGAGCTGGAACCGGTATTGCCGTTCCCCCTCGCCCATAACCCTCCAGCGGAAGAGGTACTGGCGGTAGCCGGCGGCCCGAGACTCGGCGACGGTGCCTGAAATATCGTTCAGTCGCCGCTGGAAGCCGTAAGTTTCGTACATCCCCTCGAGGCCCTGACCGTCTATCGCGGCCACGCGCACGAACCAGGTTCCATCCTCGATCGGCGGCAGGCGAACTTCGGTCGCCTGCGACGTGGCTTCGGCCACCACGTCGAGGAACCCCGCGTCTTGCGCCACCTGCACGTGATAGGCTTCCGCTCCCGCAAGCGGCTCCAGCGCGAATGCGAGCTCGCGATCGTCCTGGATCTCGCCGGGCGAGGCGAGGCGCGGTGGAGGCAGCAGCGAGACCGGCGCGCTCAGCTCCGCGCCCGCAGCGACCGCGCCGAAGCCGGCGGGAAGGTCGCGGCTCGTCTCTCCAGCGCCAGACATGGTCACTTCACCCGAGAGCGTCTCGGTCGCCGCCCGCTTGCCCGCCGCGTCGTAACGGACCCGGAACTCGGTCCCCCGCACGGCCGAGACGCTGATCGGCGTCGAAATGCGAAACTCGTCTGCCTCGCCGAGCGGCGAGACGATCGCCTTGGCCCGCCCCTGCTCCACCGAGAAGAGCCGCTCGACGGCGCCTGTCAGCGAGATCTTGCGCAGGCGCCGGACGGTGACCCTGCTCTGTGACGGCAGCGCCACCGCGGAACGGTCCGGAAGACCCATGGAAACGAAGGAGTTCGCCCCCGTCGCCAGTTCGTCTCCTTCGCGCACCGCCATCCCCGGCGCGGCGGCCAACAGGCGACCATCGCGGCGAAGCTGCACATTCCCCCGGAACGAGATGATGCGCGCGGCGACCGGCTCGTGTCGCAGCAGGTGCTTCGGAATACGCACGGTCCGCCCGATCGCGATCCGCCGGGGATTGCGGATGCGGTTCAGCCGCTGGACCACGGCATAGTCCTCGATCCGCCGGAAGTGCCGCTCGGCAAGGTCGTAGAGGCTGTCACCTTCGCGCATGTGGTAAAGGACGACCTCCGCCTCCTCCGACTGCTGAGCGCTTGCCGGAAGAGACTGCAGCGTAGCCACAAGCAGCAGAAGAAGAAGTCGCCAGCGCATGGTGCCCCCAAGCTAACCCGTCGGTTCGAGCCGGTACCCGTAGCCGTATAGCGGGACAACCCGAAACCCGTGATCGGCGCGAAGCTTCAGTTTCGCCCGCACCTTCGAAACGTGCGTATCGACCGTGCGCGTCTGCACGTTGGGATTTCCGCCCCATACGGCCTCGAAGATGTACGACCGCGACAGGCTGCGGTTGAGGTTGCGGAAGAGCAGGAGCGCGAGCGAGAACTCCTTCATCGTGACCGGTATGACCTCGCCGGCGACGCTGACCTCCTTCGACTGGATATCGAAGCGATAGAGGCCGAACTGCTCGAACTTGTCCTTCGGCGGCTCGGGATAGGCGCGGCGCACGACGGCATCGATCCGCGCCAGCAGAACGGCGGGCTGCACCGGCTTGGTCACGTAGTCGTCGACGCCCGCACGAAAAGCCGCTAGGATGTCCTCCTCGACCGAACGGACGGTGATCATCACGATCGGCGGCGACGCCTCGAACGTGTCGTTCACCCAGCGCGCGATCTCGATGCCCGAGGCATCCGGAACGTTCCAGTCGAGCAGGAGCATGTCGATGGTCTCGCTGCGAAGGAACTTCATCAACTGCTTCCCGGTCTCGAAGGCGAAGCAATGATGCCCCGCTGCCGACAGCGTCGTGTTCAACTGGGCCGCAACGGTGGGATCGTCTTCAAGGATCGCTATGCGCATCGCTTTTCATCTGCCCCTGGAGGAAACGCCGAAACAAGCGTCAGGTGGTCGCACGGGAGCGTTCCGCATTCCCGTGCGTCAGTCCGCGCCCTCAGGACATCGTGACGGTCCGTATTCCAAGCGCCAAGGCGTCGATTTTACATTCCTTTACAGTTTGAAGACGCTGCGCCGGCACTCGCATCCCCTTCGCAGATTCGGCGCTGCCATTCCACCTGTTCCCTGAATTTCTTTGGGCTTGTACGATCCCGGTCCCGCTGCTCTGACTTTGCGGTGGAGGGGGACATCCTATGGCAATATGCAACCGCCGGCGCTGGGCAGCCGTACTGGCGCTGACCGCTTTCGCCGCATCGATGGCGCAGGCGCAGGAGCCGCCGTGCGGCTCCGGTGCGCAATCTGCGATATGCTTCGGTGCGATCGAGGTCCCGGACGATCAGCACGCGACCTTCTCGCTCGCGGCACGGCAAACCGTCGATGCCGTCCATTCCCGGGAGTTCGCCGAGGATCTCAGGGACTTCGCAGCGCGCTATCGAGCGGATGGCGATCACGCAGCGGCCTGGGCTGGGGTAGACCCGGTCGCAACGATTGCGGCTCTCCAAGCCGGCGTGCCGGGACAGAAGGTCGCCACCTACGGCGGCCTGCGCGGCTGGTTTCTCAAGACCTTCTTCGGCAATGTGGCCTATGACGGGTCGGCCGACGGTCCCATCCTGCTGAACAGGGCGGCCTTGCCGCGCTCGGCGCCGTCGATCGCCAACACGTTCGCTCATGAAATCGCGCATCGCGCGGGCTTGCGCCACCCGCACAGCAGCCGGAATCTCGCGACGGCGCGATGCGAGCCGCCCTATGTCATCGGCACGCTCGTGGAGAAGCACGCCGCCGGCCCGGACTGGCGGCCGGACAGCGACGATTGCCATCTGCTTCGCAGCTGACGCTGGTGGCCACGCGGGCACAGGGGCTGTAAAGCCTCAAGCAGGAATGCGGGAGCCAGAGCAGGGAGCGACAGTTGCAGCCAGAGGATCGTGCGGCAAGCGAACCGGAAAGCGGACGCACTTCCCCGCCGCGCACGAGCCGCTGGAAGCTGATCGGCCCCGGCCTCGTCGCGGCAGCGACGGGCGTCGGCGCGGGCGATCTCGTGGCGACGCTCATCGCAGGGTCGCGGTTCGGCTATGCGCTGCTGTGGGCGGCTGTCCTCGGCTGCGTAGTCAAGATCGCCCTGTCGGAAGGCGCGGCGCGCTACCACCTCTCCACCGAATCGACGATCTTCGAAGGCTGGCGTTCGCTGGGTGCGTGGACGAGTTGGTACTTCGGCATCTACATCCTCGTCTGGGGCTTCATCTACGGCGCGACGGCGATGAGCGCGACGGCCCTGCCGCTCGCCGTTCTGTTCCCGGTCCTGCCCCTGCCTGCCTGGGCGATCATCGCGGGCGTCGCCAGCTTCCTGTTCGTCGCGCTCAACCGGTACGAGACGTTCGAGCGCGTGATGAAAGTGCTCGTTGCGGTCATGTTCGTGGTCATCACCGGGCTTGCCATCCTGGTCGCACCAGGCCTCGGCGACGTGCTCGGCGGCCTGGTGCCCTCGCTGCCGGAAGGATCGGTGTTCTACACGCTCGGGCTGATCGGCGGGGTCGGCGGGACGATCACGACCGCAGCCTACGGGTACTGGGTGAATACCAAGGGATGGCAGGGGCCGGCATGGATCCCGATGATGCGGCTGGACAACTCGGTCGCCTACGCCGTCACCGGAACCTTCGTGGTCGCGATGTTGATCGTGGGCGCCGAGCTGCTGCACAGCGCACAAATCGCTCTCGCGGCCGGCGACAGGGGCCTGCTCAACCTCAGCGACGTGCTCGAGGAACGGTTCGGGCAGCCGGTGGCGATTGCCTTCCTCGTCGGGTTCGCGGCGACGGCGATGTCGTCGCTGTTCGGCGTCTGGCACGGTGTGAGCCTGCTCTTCTCCGACTTCGTCGAGCATATGCGCGGGCAGACCGAACGGAGCGAACGTCCCGAACGCAAATGGCCGTTCCGCGCCTATCTCGCCTGGCTCACCTTCCCGCCGATGCTGCTGCTGTTTTTCGACGAGCCGTTCATGCTCGTCATCATCTACGGCGTGATCGGCGCCTTCTTCATGCCGTTCCTGGCGGTCACCCTTCTGCTGCTGCTCAATTCGAAGCGTGTTCCGGACCAGGACCGCAACGGCTGGCTGTCAAATGGCGTGCTGGCCGCGTCGTCGCTGCTGTTCCTCGTCCTGTGCGTGCAGCAGATCTGGTCCTTCCTCGCGGCATGAGGGGACGCGGGATAACGCGGATAGTTTCGCCGGGCCGATCGTTCCCTATCGTGTGACGCTTCCTGTGACCGACTTCGACGAACTTGCCGCATCCGCCCGGGCGTGCCGCGCGTGCGCCGCGGTGCTGCCGGTCGAGCCGCGACCGGTGTTTCAGATCTCGCCGACGGCGCGGTTGCTGATCGCGGGCCAGGCACCGGGGAGCAAAGTGCACGCATCGGGCGTCCCCTTCGCCGATGCTTCAGGCGCCCGGCTTCGCGAATGGATGGGCGTAACCGAGACCGAGTTCTACGACGCGCGCCGCATCGCGATCCTCCCGATCGGCTTCTGCTATCCGGGCCGCGCGAAGAGCGGCGACGCGCCCCCGCGTCCGGAATGCGCGCGGCTCTGGCGCAAGGACCTGCTGGCCATGATGCCGCAGATCCGCCTGACGCTGCTGGTCGGCACCTATGCCCAGCAGGACGCGCTGGGACCGGGCAAGATGCGCGAGCGCGTGGGCCGCTTTCGCGATTTCCTGCCCGACTACTTCCCCCTGCCCCACCCGTCCTGGCGCTCCCACATCTGGATGCGCGACAATCCATGGTTCGAAGCCGAGGTTCTGCCGGAGCTGCGCGCGCGAGTGCGACGCGCGCTGGAGGCCGCGGCGTGAATTCGAGAACGCACGTGAACCCGGTCCATACGGTCGGCCATTCGACGCGCACGCTGGAGGAGTTCGTCGAGATCCTGCGTGCCGGCGATGTCCGCTGCGTGGTCGACGTGCGGAGCATCCCGCGGTCGCGCACCAATCCGCAGTACAACCTCGACACCTTGCCCGAAGCGCTTGGCCAATGGCAGATCCGGCATCGCTACATCGCCGAGCTGGGCGGCCGGCGCTCACGGCAGCGCGAAGTGGGTCCCGAGGTCAACGCCTTCTGGCAGAACCAGAGCTTCCATAACTACGCCGACTATGCCCTGTCCGAGAGCTTCCGCACCGGACTGAGCGAACTTGAGGCGCTTGCCGACCAAACCTCCTGCGCCATCATGTGCTCGGAAGCCGTCTGGTGGCGCTGCCATCGCCGCATCATCTCCGATTACCTGTTGTCGCGCGGGCGAACCGTGTTTCACCTCATGGGGCAGGGACGAATCGAACCGGCGCGAATGACCGATGGCGCCCGCGTCGCCGATGAAGCAGTCGTCTATCCTGCCGAGTGATCAACCGGCGAGTTCATGCAGCGCGTCGGCTATTCCCGCGTAAAGTGCCGCGAGGTCCGCCTGCTCGATGCAATAGGGCGGCATGACATAGACGGTGTTGCCGAGCGGGCGGAGCAACAGCCCGGCGCCGCGAAAACGGGCGAGCATCTGCGGTCCGATTACCGAGAGATAGCCGGTGTCCCGCACCTCGACATCGAGCGCGGCGATCGTGCCAATGCGGCGCGCACGCGCAACGCCGGGGAGCGATGCCACTTCATCCAGCTGCCGCGCCTGCCGGGCCGCAAGATCGTCGATGCGGCCGCGAACGGGTTCCTCCCGCCAGATCGCGAGATTGGCATTGCCCGCCTCGCAGGCGATCGGGTTCGCGGTATAGCTCGACGAATGGTAGAGCGCGCGCGACCGGTCGGTAGAGTAATGCGCGTCGAAGATCGCCGGCGTCGCCATCGTCACCGCGAGCGGGATGGCCCCTCCGGTAAGGCCTTTCGACAGGCACAGGATGTCCGGCACGACATCGGCCTGCTCGCATGCCAGCAGGGTACCGGTCCGGCCCCAGCCGGTCATGACTTCGTCCGCGATGAATAGCACGCCGTGCCGGGCGCAGATCGCGCGCATCTCGGCGAGCACCCGCGGGGTATAGATCAGCATGCCGCCCGCGCCGAGGATCAGGGGCTCCACGATCAGCGCCGCGGGCGCTTCCTCGCGGCAGATGGCATCGAGCCGATCGAGGGTCGCCTGCTCCGCGCCCTCGTGCGGGAACGGGATCTCGGTCACGTCGAACAGCAGCGGGGCATAGGCGCGGTTGAACACGCCGCGCGCGCCGATCGACATCGCCCCGATCGTGTCGCCGTGATAGCTGTGCTCCATCACCACGATCCGGTGGCGCGGCTCGCCGCGGTGGAGCCAGTAGCCCAGCGCCATCTTGAGCGCGACCTCGACGCTGGTCGAGCCGCTGTCCGAGAAGAATACGTGCGCCAGCGGATCAGGCATGAGGTCGACGAGACTGCGGGCCAGCGTCTCGGCGGGCTCGTGCGTCCATCCGGCGAAGATAACCTGGTCCAGCTTGCCCGCCTGCTCCGCAATCGCCTGCACGATCCGCGGATGGCCGTGGCCGTGCGTAGTGACCCACCACGAGGAAATGCCGTCGATGATCCGCTGCCCGTCTTCGGTCCAGAGGATGGCGCCCTCGCCGTGTGTCACGAGGGGGACGGGTTCGCCCAGTCCGTGCTGGGTGAACGGATGCCAGACGGGGCTACGCGTCATCGGAAGTCCTCGAGATCGAAATTGGCGCTGAAGGCGGCACGCAGCGCGGCGCTGTCGAGATCGGACAGGAGCGGAAGTCGGCCGAGGCGCCTCACGCTGCCGATGCGGCAGATGACCGCCTCGCTGTCCTGATGGGGCTCGCCGACGAACGCAATGCCGTGAATGGCGATCCCGCGCGACCGCAGCGCTTCTATCGTCAGCAGGCTGTGATTGATCGTGCCGAGCGCCGTGCGCGCGACGACGATGACCGGGGCACCCCAATCGGCGAAGAGGTCGAGATAGAGGTAATCGGCTCGGAGCTGAACCGCTGCTCCGCCCGCTCCTTCCACGACAAGCGGTCCGGCCACTTCGGGCATACGCAGATGAGCGGGATCGATCTCGACCCCGTCAAGCTCGGCGGCGCGATGCGGGGAGCAAGGCGTGGTAAGCCGGTAGGCCTCCGGCAGAATGCGGTCTGCCGGCAAGCCCGAAAGGCTCGCTATCGTTTCGGTATCGCTACCCTCGTCCAGCCCTGCCTGGACCGGCTTCCAGTAGTAAGCCCCGAGGCTCCCCGCGAGCGCTGCGGAGAACACGGTCTTGCCCACGCCGGTGTCGGTGCCGGTCACGACGAAAGTCCGGCTCATGCCAGCACCTCCCCGAGCGCGGCCGCGAGGCCCGCGATATCGTCGAAGCTCGCGTTCAGCGTGACCGAGATGCGCAGCCGCGCAGTCCCCGCCGGCACCGTCGGCGGCCGGATGCCGCGCACGTCGTAGCCGGCAGCCTGGATCGCCGCGGCGGCCGCCATCGCGCGGGCATCGTCACCCACGATGAGCGGCAGGATCTGCGTTCCCCGGCAGACCGCGCCGAGCGGCGCAAGAAGGCGTTCCGCCTCGTCGATCCGCGCAACGAGCGCCTGGCGGCGTTCGGGCTCGCCGGCGAGAATCCGCAGCGCCTCGCGCACGGCGCTTGCCATCAGCGGCGACGGGGCGGTCGAGAAGATGAACCCACGCCCCCGGTTGACGAGGAAATCGCGCATGAAGGCGGGACCGGTCAGCAGCGCGCCCTCGCAACCAAGCGCTTTGCCGCAGGTCCTCAGCACGATCACGTTGTCCAGCCCTTCCAGATGCGCGGCCAGCCCGCGGCCCTGCGGTCCGAACACGCCCGTCGCATGCGCTTCGTCGACGAGCAGGAAAGCCTGGTGCTCGTCTGCGAGGGCACGGAAGGCATCGAGCGGCGCCCTGTCGCCGTCCATGCTGTAAAGGCTCTCGACCGCGATCCAGACGCGGCCTTTCCCGCCGCCGCTGCGCCAGGCGCGGATCACATTCCCGAAGGCGTCTGGGTCGTTATGCGCGGCGGCGACGCACTCGGCGCGGCCCAGACGCATGCCCTCATGTGCGCTGGCATGCACGAGGGCGTCGTGGACCACGAGATCACCGCGCTGCGGCAGCGTCGCGAACAGCGCAGCGTTCGCCGCAAAGCCGCTCGCGAAGAACAGCGCAGCCTCGCTTCCGAAGAAGCGTGCCGCCTCCTCCTCCAGCAGCTCATGCTCCGGGTGATTGCCCCGCAGAAGTCGCGATCCGCCCGATCCCGTCGGCACCCCGCGGTCGAGCGCCTCGCGAATGGCGCGTGCGATCCGCGGCGATCCGGCGAGCCCGAGATAGTCGTTCGACGAAAAGTCCACGCCGCGGCGGGGCATCAGCCGGCGCAGGCGTTGCCGCTCTCCAAGGTCGGCAAGCATGCGCCGGTGGTCTGCCGCGAAGTCCGTTGCTTCCGAAATCATCGGAGCGCCGTAGCGTCATGCTCCCCGATGGCCAGCCAAATTCTTGGCTCGTAAGCGAAGAGGAATTGACAAAGGCCCACTCACGTATCATTTGAAGTTACATGAAACGCGATAGCCGCCTTTCCGGAGTCCTTCACATCCTGCTGCACATGGCGCGGCAGCCGGGGCCTCAAACGTCCGAGACCCTGGCCCGCGCCATGGAAACGAATCCAGTCGTGGTTCGGCGCCTGATGGCTGGGCTGCGCGAGCAAGGCCTCGTCCGCTCCGAGAAAGGGCACGGCGGCGGCTGGGTCATCGCCCGCGATCTCGACCGGATCACGCTGCGCGACATCTACGAGGCGCTGGGCGAGCCGGAGATCCTCGCCATGGGCAACCGCACCGAGGCGCCGGGGTGCCTGGTCGAGCAGGCAGTCAACGCCGCGCTCGGCAGCGCTTTCGACGAAGCCGAGGCGCTTCTGCTGCGCCGCTTCGGCGAAGTCACCCTGGCGCAGTTGAGCGCCGACGTGGTCGACAGGATGCCCAGTGCGGCCGACACCACTACCCTGGAGAATGCACATGAAGCATGATGCCGTCATCATCGGTGGGGGCTTTGCCGGGCTCGCCGCAGCGACGTATCTGGCGCGCGCCCGGCGCAGCGTCCGCGTGATCGACACGGGCCAGCCGCGCAACCGCTTCGCCGATGCGTCGCACGGCTTTCTGGGGCAGGACGGCACCGATCCGCGCCATATCCTCGGCACAGCGCGCGCGCAGCTTGCCGCTTACCCGAGCGTGGAGATCCTCCACGGCGAGGCGGTTCAGGCGCGTGCCGACAGCGACGGCTTCCGTGTCGCGCTGGCCGGCGGCGTCGAGCTTGCCGCGAGCAAGCTGATCCTCTCCTTCGGTCTCCGCGACGTCCTGCCCGAGATCCCCGGCCTTCAGGAGCGTTGGGGCAAGACCGTGCTGCACTGCCCCTATTGCCACGGGTTCGAGTTCAGCGACCGCGCCCTGGGGGTTCTCTACCGCACGCCCATGTCAGTTCATCAGGCACTTCTAATCGCCGAATGGGGTCCGACGACGCTGTATCTCAACGGCGCCGATCTTGATCCCGCGGATGCCGAAACGCTCGCCCGGCGCGGTATCGCCGTCGAACCGGGCGCCGTGATGCGGCTGGAGGGCGACGGCACATCCCTTTCCTCGATCGCGCTGGAGGGCGACCGCCACCGGCAGGTCGAAGCGCTCTACATCGCCCCGCAATCCTGCCTCTCCAGCCCGCTTGCGGAGCAACTGAGGGTGGCAATCGAGGACAGCCCGTTCGGGCCGCTGATCGGGACCGACGAGAGCAAGATGACCTCGGTGCCAGGCGTCTATGCCGCCGGTGATATCGCGCGCGCGCCGCACAGCGTGAGTTGGGCGGTCGCGGACGGCGTGACGGCGGGCACCTCGGCGCACCGGGCGCTCGTGTTCGGCTGATAGATGGATCTGCTGTCTCCCTTCACCGATCCTGCCATGGTCGCGCACTATGCGGAGAGCACGCCGCGGAGGGTGCCCGGCTTCGCCGACCTCCAGCGCATGGCGATGCTGCTGCTTGCCGAGCACGCACCCGAGGCGGCCGACATTCTCGTGCTCGGGGCGGGCGGCGGGCTGGAGCTGAAAGCCTTCGCAGAGGCGCAGCCGCGCTGGCGGTTCGTGGGCGTCGATCCCGCGGCGGCCATGCTCGATCTCGCCCGCGACGTTCTCGGCGCGCGAGTGGCACAAGTGCAGCTGGTGCAGGGCCTGATCGACGACGCGCCGCCCGGCCCGTACGACGGCGCGGCCTGCCTGCTGACGCTGCACTTCCTGCCCAAGGCTGAGCGGCTGCGGACGTTGCAGGAGTTGCGGCGGCGCATGGCGCCGGGCGCGCCGCTCGTGGCCGCACATCATAGCAGTCCGCAGAACGGCGACGTCCGGCGCTGGCTGGCACGGTCGATCGTCTTCGCAAACCGCGAGGGGATCGACTTCGTGCAAGCCTCCGCGTCCGCCGCTGCCATGGCGCAGCACCTGCCCATCCTTCCGGCGGAAGAGGACGAAGCGCTGCTGGCCGAAGCGGGCTTTTCCGACATCGCCCTGTTTTATGCCGGCTTCTCCTTCCGCGGATGGGTCGCGGCGGCATGAGGGCCATTCGCTGGACTCTTGTTTGCAGCGGTATTACATACCGTTCGATATGGAACAGGTTGCTCAGAGAGGGCGTCCGCGGGAATTCGATACCGACGAGGCGCTTGCCAGCGCGCTACGCGTGTTCTGGGCGAAGGGGTATGAGGGCGCGTCCCTCACCGACCTGACCGACGCCATGGGCATTACCCGACCCAGCCTCTACGCCGCGTTCGGCAACAAGGAAGCGCTCTTCAAGCGCGCGCTCGATCTCTACCAGGAGGAGAAGCTCGCCTATGTCGAGAGCGCGCTGGCCGCGCCGACCGCACGCGGTGTTGCGGAGCGCATGCTCGCCGGCACGATCGAGAACATCACCAGCGAATGCCCTGGCTGTCTGGGCGTGATCGCGACGGTCAGCTGCAGCAATCAGGACTCGCCCATCCGCGATGACGTCCACGCACGCGTCCAGTCTGCCCGTTGCGCGGTCATCGAGCGGATGCAGCGCGCGATCGATGAGGGTGATTTCACCATCCCGGTCGAGGCGGAAGCGATGACGCGCTACCTTCTCGCCCTGCTGCAAGGAATCTCCGTCCAGGCGGGCTCGGGCGCGAGTCGGGACGAACTGGAGCGCGTTGCGGAGGCGGCTTTAGCCATCTGGCCCGGGCGCTAAACGGCTGAAAATGCTGCGCTGCAGAAAAAAGTATCGGTCGGTACAGAACTAGCCCTTGACCTGAACGCCAGATTACATACTTATCAGTATAGAACGTTGCAGGACGGTTCTGCGGGAGGCTTGATCGTGCCTCCGCGCGGCTGAATCGCAGCATCTTTGCCCGACATCCATGCCCGGACCTCCGGGCCTCTGATTGCTCGAACAGTTTTACTCCTCCGGGTGCCTCGCTCCCCGGAACGGCTGCGTGCGCCCATCGAAAAGGGGCGGCAGGCGTGCAGAATTGAGGACCGCCAGATGAATGACCTGACGCCCATTGAGATGACGCAACTGGGGGACGCCGAGGATGCGGACCTCGGCTCACAATCGCGGTCGCGCCGGCGGCTGATGTGGATCGTGCCGCTCGTCGTCGCCGTAGCGCTCGCATGGTACCTGCTGCGCGGCGACAGCGCCCCAGCGGCTGTTCCGCCCCCGCCAGTCGTGACGGTTGCCACTCCGCTGCAACAGGAAGTGACCGAGTGGGACGACTACATCAGCCGCCGGCGCGACCGCGATTGTGAGCCGAGGTCCGCATCCTCGGCGTCCCCCAGTTGCGTCATCTCAATGGGCGTCAGGTCATTCATCTGGCGGTCCTCAATTCTGCACGCCTGCCG
>JAPSJS010000006.1 GCA_031178065.1 Altererythrobacter sp. | reverse complement strand
CCAGCCGTTCGCGCCGCAGCGCAATCTCGCAAGTCGGTGCTCCCGTTCCCGCCTGGCGCGCCCAGGCGAGCGCCGCTTCGCCATCGCCGCCCTGTAGCAGTGCTTCGAGTTCCGGCTGCCGGTCGAGCGCGCGCGCGAGAAAGGGCGCGTTGGCACGAGCTCGCGCGATCGCATCCTGCCAGTCACCCGTCATCCCCGCTCCCTGCCCGGTGTGCACACCATGCACAAGCACGGGTTGCCGCGGCGCGCGGGACCTGCCAAGTTTTGTGGCACTCGCAGTCTTGAGAGAGTTTTCGCAATGATCCGCCGAATCCTAGCCGCCACCGCCATGCTGGCGCTCGCCGCGTGCAACGTCGCCGTGGGAGAGCCGGAGGGCGACACGTCGCTCGACCTCCCCGAAGTCGAAGTGCCCGAAATCTCCATCGAAACGATGAAGGAGGCGACACGCACCCTTTCGTCGGACGAGTTCGAGGGTCGCCTGCCGGGCACCGCCGGCGAGGAGAAGACCGTCGCCTATATCGCCGAACAGTTCGAGAAAGCCGGGCTCGAGCCGGGCAACAACGGTAGCTGGTTCCAGGACGTGCCCCTGGTCGAGATCACCGGACGCGATTTCGCGCCGCTGACCGTGAAGGCTGACGGCGAGACGATGAACTTCGACTTCGGCGAGGACTGGGTTGGCGTTTCCTACCGCGAAACGCCGACGACCAAGATCGAGAACAGCGAGCTCGTCTTCGTCGGCTACGGCATCAATGCGCCGGAGAAGAACTGGAACGACTATGCCGGGATCGACATGACCGGGAAGACCGCGGTCATCCTGATCAACGACCCGGACTACGAAGCCGAGACGCTCGAAGGCACGTTCAACGGCAAGGCGATGACCTACTACGGCCGCTGGACCTACAAGTACGAGGAAGCCGCCCGTCAGGGCGCGACCGGGGCCATCATCGTGCACGACACTTATCCGGCGTCCTACCCCTGGACCACGGTCAAGAACAGCTGGTCGGGCCCGCAGGCCTATGCTCAGCGGGAGGGCGGCGGTGCCGATCAGACCGTGATGAACGGCTGGGTGCAGAACGCGGTGGCCGAGCAAATCCTCGAGGCGACCGGACACAACCTGACCGAACTTTCGGCCGCCGCGAAGAAGGAAGGCTTCAAGCCCGTGCCGCTCGGCGCGACCGTGTCGACCGCCTTCGAGAACGATGCCCGCACCTTCACCTCGAAGAACGTGATTGGCATCCTGCCCGGTGCAGAGCGCCCCGAGGAATACGTGCTCCACACCGCGCACTGGGATCATCTTGGCCGCTGCGCCCCTGGCGAAGAGGACGAGATCTGCAACGGCGCGATCGACAATGCGACCGGCACCGCCGCGCTGATCGCGCTCGCCGAAGCGCACGCCAAGTCCGGGCCGGCGGATCGCAGTCTGGTGTTCCTCGCCGTCACGGCGGAGGAGCAGGGCCTGCTCGGTTCCGAATACTACGGCGCCAACCCGGTCTTCCCGCTCGAACAAACGGTGGGCGGGGTGAACATGGACGCGCTCTCGCTCGCGGGCCCGGCCAAGGATGTGACCGTGGTCGGCCCCGACAAGTCGCAGCTCGATGACTTCCTCACCGCCGCGCTGACCGCCGAAGAGCGCGTGGGCACGCCGAACCCCTCGCCCGAAGCGGGCTACTACTACCGCTCGGACCACTTCAGCATGGCCAAGCGCGGGCTGCCTATGCTCTACGTCGACGGTGGACAGGATCTGGTCGAAGGCGGCACCGAGGCGGGCGCGGCCTACGAGGCGCGCTATCGCGACACGGCCTATCACGCCGCAGGTGACGAGTACGACGAGAACTGGGACTGGTCGGGTGTCGAGCAGGACCTGCGCCTGTTCTACCGCCTCGGCCGGATGCTCGCGATGTCGACATCGTGGCCCAATTGGCGCGAAGGCGACGAATTCCGCCGCATCCGCGACGAGGCCTGCGCGGCGGACGGCGGCTGCTGACCCCACGCGCCCGTTCGGAGCGACTTTCGATGGCTATCTCGATGCCCCCCGAATGGGCGCCGCAGGCGTGGCTGTGGATCGGCTTCCCCCACGACGCGAACGAGTGGCCGGGCTATCTCGGCCGCGCGCAGGAGCAGATCGCGGCGTTCGCCAACGCCGTGGCCGAAAGCGGGCAGGAGGTTCGCCTGCTGGTGCGCGATGGGGCGAACGAGGCGCGGGCACGCTCGCTCGTCTCGGGCGCGGTCAAGCTCGAGCGCCGCAGCTTCGGCGACGTATGGCTGCGCGATACCGGGCCGCTCATCCGCACCGACGGGTCTGCGCTGCGCTGTCTGTTCAACGGCTGGGGCGGCAAGTACCTGATGGAGGGTGATCAGACGATCGGCGCGGAGCTCGCGAACGAAGCGGGGCTGCCCGTCGCCGGAGCGGACTGGATTCTCGAAGGCGGGGCGATCGACGGGGACGGGACCGGCCTCGTCGTCACGACCGAACAGTGCCTGCTCAACCCGAACCGCAATCCCGAGCTCTCGCGCAAGGAGATCGAGGCACGGCTCGCAGGCGATCTCGGGTTCGATCGCGTGCTGTGGCTCGGCGAGGGACTGATCAACGACCATACCGACGGGCATGTCGACAACCTCGCCCGGTTCGTTGCGCCGGGCCGCCTCGCGCTACCGCGCGCCACGGGCAGCGATGATCCCAACGCCGCGATCTACGCCGATGCGATGCGCCGGGCCGAAGCTTTCGGCGTCGAGGTGGCAGAGATCCCTTCCCCCGGGCTCATCACCCGGGGCGATCTCGTCGAGCCGGCCAGTTACGCCAACTTCGCGATCACCACGAACCTCGTCGTCGTGCCGACGTTCGGCTCGATCCACGATGCGGACGGCGTCGCTGCTATTGCAGCGCTGTTTCCCGACCGCGCGACGATCGGCCTTCCCGCCGATGCGGTGCTTGCGGGCGGCGGCGGCTTCCACTGCGCCAGCCAGCAGATGCCGGCGCTTTGAGCCGTCTTTAACGCTTCCTTAGCTGCCGCGGGCGCACGTCCAAGCACATGACATATGCGATCGCCCTCGCCCGCAGGCATGGACGCCGCGCGCTCGATGCGCTGCGCGCGGCCGTCGTGGCAGGATGCGCGCTTGCGCTGATCGCGGCCGACGCTGCGCTGCCCGGCCTGCCCCTATAGCAGCTTGACCAGCGCGGCGAGCGCCGCTGCTGCCAGCACCACTGCCACGAAGACCCGCCACACGGTATCTTCGATCCGGCCGAATGCGAGGCTGCCCAGCCAGTTGCCGAGCAGCACGACCGGCAGAAGCAGCGCGCCGAGCGCAAGCTGACGCCAGTGCAACTCTTCAAGGAGCGCGCCCGAAGCAAGCCCGGCCGCCGAGGCGAAGGTGAAGATCAGGATCATCGACGCCTTCGCCGTCGCCCGCGGTATCGCGCGCCCGACGTAGTACGGGACCACAGGCGGGCCCGGCATTCCCGCGAATCCGGTCAGAAACCCGCTCGAAAGCCCCGTCAGCGCGGTCGTCGCCTTGCCCGGAAGATCGGCCGGGCGAGACGGGAGCAGGATGGCTGCGAAGGCGGACAGCGCGACCAGCGCGATCAACAGCCGCGCGAGCGGCGCGGGCGTCGCGGACAGCACGGCCAGCCCCGGCAGCGTCGCGAGGAGAACCAGCCCTGCAATGATCCAGGCGGAGCGCTCCGCGTGCTGGCGCAGGCGCCTGAACTCGCTGAGGCCGAGCAGCAGCGAGACGGTGTTGGTCACCAGCACCGCTTCCACCGGCGTGAGTGCCAGCGCAAGCACCGGCACCAGCAGGATCGCCATGCCGAACCCGGTAAGCCCGCGCACGAACGCCGCGCCAAGCCCGCTCGCCAGCGCCACCGTGAGCTGCAGCAGGGTGAAATCGGCGATCAGCATCCGTCGCTCGACCCGCGATTGCTGACTCCGGCATAACGCAACCGGACGAGCGGATAAGGCCGGCCTTGCGGATCGGTTTCCGACCGCCCGATCCGCACGAATCCCCGCGCCTCGTAGAACGGCAGCGCATTGCTGGCCTGCTCGCTTGCCTCGACCGTTGCGTGCGGCGACAGGGTGAGCGCATGCTCGATCAAGGCCGTGCCATAGCCCTGCCCGTGCGCCGCCGGATCGACGAACAGCGCATCGATCTCGTTACGCTCCATCACAAGGAAGCCGAGAACATGTCCGTCGCCATCCTCGGCCAGCCACAGCTCGGCCTGGGGCAGGAACTGCTCCGCCACCATGCGGTCGATCTCGACGCGATCCTCGGGCGTCAGGAAACCATGCGTCGCATCGACCGCGGCGCGCCAGATTTCGAGCGCACGCGGAACGTCCGCTGGCAATCCTTCGCGAACCTTCACCGCAGGTCGGGCGGGGTCGCAGCCTCGCGAAGCATTGCGATCGCCTCGTCGAGCGGCATGATCTTCTGCTGCTGCTCGCCCAGCGTGCGCACCGCGACGGTTCCTTCCTCGGCCTCGCGCTTGCCGACCACCAGCAAGTGCGGAACTTTGGCCAGGCTGTGCTCGCGCACCTTGTAGTTGATCTTCTCGTTGCGAAGATCCGCCTCGACCCGGATCCCTGCCGCTTCGAGCCTGCGCACGGTGTCTTCCGCGTAGGCATCGGCATCGGAGACGATCGTCGCCACGACCGCCTGGGTCGGCGCAAGCCACACGGGCAGGCGGCCCGCGAAATGCTCGATCAGGATGCCGATGAAGCGTTCGTAGGACCCGAAGATCGCGCGGTGGAGCATGATCGGGCGGTGTTTCTCGCCATCCTCGCCGATATAGCTCGCGTCGAGCCGATCAGGCAGCACGCGGTCGGACTGGATTGTGCCGACCTGCCAGGTGCGGCCGATCGCGTCGGTAAGATGCCATTCGATTTTGGGGGCGTAGAACGCGCCTTCGCCGGGCAACTCGCCCCAGCCGTATTCGTCATTGGCGAAGCCCGCTTTGCTCACCGCGTCGCGCAGCTCGCTCTCGGCCAGATCCCAAACCTCGTCGCTACCAAATCGCGTCTCTGGGCGCAGGGCGAGCTTGATCTCGTAGGTAAAGCCGAAGTCCTTGTAGACCCGGTCGGCCAGTTCGCAGAACTTGCGCACTTCCTCCACGATCTGGTCCTCGCGGCAGAAGATGTGCGCATCGTCCTGGGTGAACTGGCGCACGCGCATCAGGCCGTGGAGCGCGCCGTGCAGCTCGTTGCGGTGGCAACAGCCGTTCTCGTAGAGGCGCAGCGGCAGGTCGCGGTAGGACTTGATGCCCTGCTTGAAGACCAGCACGTGCGCCGGGCAGTTCATCGGCTTGAGCGCCATCCAGTCGGCCGCGTCGGAGACCAGCGGGCCTTCGTCATCGACGTTCGGCACCTCGTCGGGGATGACGAACATGTTCTCGCGGTACTTGCCCCAATGGCCCGACTGCTCCCACTGGCGCGCGTCCATCACCTGCGGCGTCTTGATCTCGCGGTAGCCGGCACCGTCGATCGCGCGGCGCATATAGGCCTCGAGCTCGCGCCACACGCGGTAGCCCTGCGGGTGCCAGAAGACGCTGCCGTGCGCTTCTTCCTGCAAATGGAACAGGTCCATCTCGCGGCCCAGCTTGCGGTGGTCGCGCTTGGCGGCTTCCTCCAGCCGGTGGAGATGCGCGTCGAGCTGCTTCTTGTTGAGCCAGCCGGTTCCGTAGATGCGCGTAAGCTGCGCGTTGCGCTGGTCGCCGCGCCAGTAGGCGCCCGCGACGCGCATCAGCTTGAAGGCGTTGGGATCGAGCTTGCCCGTGCTGGCGAGATGCGGCCCGCGGCACATGTCGAGCCAGTCCTCACCCGACCAGTAGACCGTCAGTTCCTCATCATCGGGCAGCTCCTTCGCCCATTCAGCCTTGAAGGTCTCGCCTTCGGCTTCCCACTTCTCGATCAGCGCCTGGCGGCTCCAGACCTCGCGCCGCAACGGTTTGTCGGCGCGGATGATCTCACGCATCTTCTCCTCGATCGCCGGCAGGTCGTCCATCGAGAAGGGGTCGCGCGTGTCGGGCGCCTTCACGTCGTAGTAGAAGCCGTCCTCGGTCGCGGGGCCGAACGTGATCTGCGTTCCGGGCCACAGCGCCTGCACCGCCTCCGCCAGCACGTGGGCGTAATCGTGACGGACCAGTTCGAGCGCGTCTTCCTCGTCGCGCGCGGTGATCAGCGCGAGTTCCGCATCGCCTTCGAAGGGGCGCATGATGTCGCGCACTTCCCCGTCTATCCGCGCGGCGAGCGCGGCCTTGGCCAACCCCGGGCCGATCGCGGCGGCGATATCGGCCGGCGTGGTCCCGGGCTCGACCTCGCGCACCGAACCGTCGGGCAGGCTGATCTTGAGCAGTTCCGTCATCGTTTCGTACCGTTCCTTTGGCGCGGCGCTATCGGCGGCGTCCAGTTGAGGGCGCCATGGCACAGCGCGCCCCGCGCTTGAAGAGCGGCGTTGATGTTGATCGCGATTTCAGGAGGAACGCCGCACCGCCCGAAACCGGGCGGCGGCAGATCGCGTCAGACCGCGACCGACCGCCCCCGGAGGGCCCGGGTGGTGGTAGTCGTGGCGGTGATCGGCAGCGCGTTCATGGCGGCCGAGATACCCGCGAAGGGTTAACGGTTCAAGTCGCCACTGGCATGTAAGTCTACCGGCTACCGCTGTGGCAAGCTTGCACGCCATATTGTCGTGGACGCTTGACATTCGTTAGAGCAGCGTCTAGGTTGCTTTACATTCTAGCAACGGAGCTTGACCATGGCCACTCTACGACCGTACCTCTGGGCCCTTGCGGTGATCGCCGTCGGGATTCTCAACATTCTCGATGTCCTGCCCGACTGGACCACCATCGCCGCCGTTCTGACGCTCCCATTCATGGCCGCGACGACGGGCAATCGGTGCGGCACTACCGGAAAGGCCGGATGACCGCCCACCGCACCCGCCACGCTGGCCGTTCACGCTGGTTCTGGGCGGGGCTGATGTTCGCCTCCTTCGGCGCGATTGCCGCGCTCAGGATTACCGATGCGATCGGAGAGACCACCGGATTCATCCTGATGGCATGCGCCATGGTGCTGATCGTTCCCCTCACCCGCGCCGGCCTGGCGCACCAGCGGACCACCGGACACCTCAGCCCCGCCGTGGCGCGCTACACGCGCCGCTTCATGATTGCCTCGCTGGGATACATGCTCGGCCTTGGCATCGCGATCACGCTCAGCGAACGGATGGAACTTTCAGGCGCGGGTGCCTTCGCGATCGCCCTGCTGCCGGTGCTGCCGATCTTCGCCATGATCTGGACCATGGCGCAATATCTGATCGAGGAAGACGACGAGTTCCTGCGCCATCGTGCGACCATGGCGTCGCTGTTCGGCCTGGGCCTGGTGCTCGCCGCTGGCAGCTTCTGGGGCTTTCTCGAGACTTTCGGCGTCGCGCCGCATATCGATGCCTGGTGGACCTTCCCCGTCTGGGCGATCGGCATGGGGATCGCGCAATGCTGGATGAGCTGGCGCGACCGGGCCGGGGCCGAATCGTGAAGAACCGCCTCAAGGTCCTGCGGGCCGAACGCAACTGGAGCCAGCAGGATCTCGCGCAGCGACTCGAAGTCTCCCGTCAGAGCGTGAATGCAATCGAGACCGGCCGCTACGATCCGTCCCTGCCACTCGCGTTCCGTATCGCGGCATTGTTCGGCATGCCGATCGAAGCTATATTCATGCCGGATTGAGAGAGAGCCATGACGCGTATCGCCACATTGCTGCTCGCCTGTCTCGTCCTTGCGGCGTGCGGCGACCGCGCCGAGGAGCCGCCTGCGCCGTTCGACGTGCCCGAACTCTATTGATCCGGTTGCCATGCTCCACATCTAGGGGGCATGGCTTCGGAAATGAGCGACATCCAGCATCACGCCATGCCCGACGGGCGCCGCATCGCCTTTCGCCTGCATGATGGCGTGGGTCCGGCAATCGTGTTCCTTCCCGGCTACATGTCCGACGTGGCGGGCGGGAAGGCGACCGCGGTGTTCGACTGGGCCCGCCGCAACCGGCGCGCCTGCCTGCTGCTCGATTACTCGGGGTGCGGGGAAAGCGACGGCGATTTCGCCGACGGCACGCTCTCGCGCTGGCGGGAGGAAGTGCTCGCCCTGATCGGGGCGAAGATTTCAGGCCGGGTGATCCTCGCCGGTTCGTCGATGGGCGGATGGCTGATGCTGCTCGTCGGCGAAGCCCTCGGCGAGCTGCTTGCAGGCGTCGTCGGTATCGCGGCGGCGCCGGACTTCTCCGACTGGGGCTTCGATGCCGCACAGAAGGCGGAGCTGCGCGAGGGGCGCACGATCTACGAAATGAACCCCTACGGCCCAGAACCGACGCCTACCCATGGCGGGTTCTGGCAAGATGCCGAGACGCTGCGCGTGCTCGATCACACGATCGCGATCGATTGCCCGGTGCGCCTGCTCCACGGCCAGCGCGACGCAGACGTGCCGTGGGACGTGAGCCTGCGCACTGCCGACGCTCTGCGTTCCGACGATGTACAGGTGACGCTGATAAAGGACGGGGACCACCGCCTGTCGCGCGAGCAGGATATCGCGCTGCTGCTGCAAACGATCGCCTCGTTCCCCGCCGAATGACTGGATCCCGCGCCTCATGACCCCACTCATCGTTTTCCTGCTCCAAGTCGGTCCGATGCCGACCACCGAGCCGATCTCGCCGATTCCCGACGAGCTCTACGAACAGCGCGAACGCACGCGCGCCCGGCAAAACGCCTATGTCGAGGTTCTTCCGCCGACTAGCCGACTGGCCCAGTGCCTCACCCGCACGCGGCAGGACGCGGGCGGTGCGGCGAACGAGGCCGAAGCCTGGCTGACGGAGGCGAGCGGCGGGGAGCGCGGCGATGCGGCGCAGTGCCTCGGAGTGGCGCAGGCTCAGCTCGGCCAGCAGAGCGCTGCGGCCGAAACCTTCCTGCAGGCGCGCAACGCCACGCCGAGCAGCGACCATCGCGCGCGCGCGCTGCGCGGCGGGCTCGCAGGCGGCGCCCTGCTGGCCCGGGGCGACCCCGCGGGCGCACTCGCCATTCTCGACGCGGCACGGACCGACGCACAAGCGGCAAGCGGCGAGGCGGCTGCCGGACAGGATGCCATTCTCGGCCAGATCGCGATCGACCGCGCGATCGCACTCGTCGCGCTCAACCGCGTCGACGAAGCCGCAGCCGCGCTGGACACGGCGCGCACGGCGCTGCCCGACAACGCGCAGGCCTGGCTGCTGTCGGCGACCCTTTCGCGGCGGCTCGGGAACTTCGATGAGGCGCAAGCAAGGATCGAGCGCGCGGCCATACTTGCGCCGCTCGACACCGCCGTCGGGCTCGAAGCCGGCGTCATCGCCGCCATGGCCGGGCGCGACGATGCCGCGCGCAAAAGCTGGCGTTCGGTGATCGACGCCTCCCCCGGCAGCGAAGCGGCTGCGACCGCGCAAGCCTATCTCGACCAACTGGACATGCCATGACCGATTTTGCCGTTCTCGATCTCGTTCCGGTGCGCGAAGGCGGCACGCTGGAGGAGGCGTATGCCGCCACGGCCGACCTCGCCCGCGCGGCCGAGGCGGCCGGATGCAAGCGCTTCTGGATTGCCGAACATCACGCGATGGAAGGTATCGCCGGCGGCGCGACCTCGGTCGTGATCGCCCATGTCGGCCATGCGACCTCGACTATTCGCATCGGCGCAGGCGGCATCATGCTGCCCAACCACAACCCTTTCATGATTGCCGAGCAGTTCGGCACGCTCGCGGCGCTGTTTCCGGGGCGCGTCGACCTCGGGCTAGGCCGAGCGCCGGGCGCCGGGCCGGAGCTGCAGCGTGCGCTGCGCAAGGACCTGCACCGCGCCGCCGAGCTCTTTCCGCAGGACGTGGTCGAGCTGCGCGCACTCCTGACCGGCGACCCCGAAGTGCCGATCAGGGCGACGCCGGGGTTCGGCGCCGAGGTGGATCTGTGGATGCTCGGATCGAGCCTGTTCGGTGCACAGCTTGCCGCACGGCTGGGCCTGCCATACGCCTTCGCCAGCCATTTCGCACCGACCCATCTCGACGCCGCGCTGGAGCTCTACCGCCGCGACTTCCGCCCGTCAGAAGCGCTCGAGCGGCCCCACGTCATGGCCGCGATGACCGTGTTCGTCGCCGAGAGCGAGGAAGAGGCCGAGCTGATCGCATCGTCCCAGGCGCAGAGCTTCGTGCGGCTGCGCACCGGCAATCCCGGGCGTCTCCCGCCGCCGGTGCCGGGGTACCGCGACAGTCTGCCTCCGCAGGCACGCGCCATCCTCGATCACATCGGAGAAGCTTCCGCAATCGGAACACCCGAGCAGGCCAGGGCGAAGATCGCGGCGTTCGTGGCCCGAACGGGGGCCGACGAGATCATGATGTCGGGCGCCACGTACGACCCGGCAGCGCGCGTGAGATCGCTCGAACTTCTGGGCGATTTCATGCGTTAGCCGAGGGCGCACGCCTTGTGGTAAAGGGGCGGCCGAGCCGGCTTGCGGCGCGAACGATTTGGGCGTAGGCGCGCAACATTATTGCCGCACGTTGCGGCATGCAGTGGCCGGGCCCCGATGCCCGATGGAGCGATTTCGATGGGTTCCAACGCAGCCGCGTCTTCCGACACACCCCGCCGCCGGCTGGCTGACAGTTCTTCCCTCGCAGAGGCGCTGACCACGCGAATCTGCGAGTCGCTGCTGCCCGGCGACACGCCGTTCGCGACCGACAAGGTGCGCGAAGCCGCGGCCTTCATGCTCGACGCCGCGAGCCGGCGTGCGCCGGGAGAGGTCGCGATCGCGCTTGCCTCGGCCACCGATGGGCGCCGCTTCATGCGCATTGCGCTGATCAACGACGACATGCCGTTCCTGGTCGACTCGGTCGCCGCGACGATCGCGGCGCAGGGTCTCGCGATCGACCGCCTGGTCCACCCGGTGGTCCACGTCCGCCGCGATGACGAGGGCGCGCTGAAGGCGATTGCGGGCGAGCGGGGTGACGACACTCGACGCGAGTCGATGATCTATGTGGAGACGGTGCGTATCGACGCACGCCAGCGCCGCGAACTGGAACGCGCACTGCGCGTCACGCTGACCGACGTCCGCGCCGCCGTGGCCGACTGGCCCAAGATGCGCGAAGCCATGCGCGCCGACGCCGCCCGGATCGACGACGCCGAAGGCGCCGAGCTCCTCCGCTGGCTCGAAAGCGGTATGCTGACCCAGCTCGGCCATGTCACGCGCTACCGCGACGGCAGCCATTCCGACCTGCTCGGCATCTGCCGCAAGAGCGCCAAGCAGATCCTCGCCGACGCCTCCTACGAGCGCGCGTTCGAGTGGTTCGGCGCAGCCGACGACGGGCACGAGCTGCTGATCATCAAGGCCAACCGGGTCTCCAACGTCCACCGCCGCGTGCCGCTCGACCTGTTCATCGTGCCGGTGCGCGAGAACGGGGACCTGGTGGCGCTCTCGATTCATGCCGGCGTCTGGACCAGCGCGGCGCTTGCCGCTGCCCCAACCCAGGTTCCGCGCCTGCGCGAGCGGCTGACCGGACTGATGGAGAAGTTCGACTTCGACGCCGGCGGCCACGCGGGCAAGGCACTGGCCCATGCGCTGACGGCGCTGCCGCACGATCTCGTGATCGGCTTCCCGGACGAGGATATAGAGCGCGTCGCGACCGCGATGATGAGCCTCGTCGATCGCCCGCGCCCGCGCCTCGCGCTGGTCGAGGCGCCGCTGGCCCGGCATCTCTTCGCCTTCGTATGGATGCCGCGCGACATGCTCGCCACCCAGGTGCGGCTTCGCATCCAGGAACTGCTCGAAGAAGGCGCGTGTGCGACCCTGATCGACTGGAGCCTGCAGGTAGAAGGCGGCAATCTTGCCATGCTCCGCTTCGTCCTCGACTTGCGCGGCGGAGAGGTGGCGACGCCCGAGCGCGAGCTCGAGACGCGGCTCCAGACGATGCTGCGCGGCTGGGCCGAAGCGGTCGAGAGCGAGCTCGCCCAGCAGATGGAAGCGGGCCGTGCCGCCGCCATCGCGACGCGCTTCGCCGAAGCGTTCCCGCAGCCCTACCGGAACAAGTACGGCGCGGCCGAAGCCGCGCGCGATATCGCGCGCATGCGGCACCTTTCGGTGACCGACGCCGACGCTCCGAGCGGAGCGGCCACGCAGCGCGATGCGCGCCTCTACACGCTCGACGACGATGCCGAGGGGCATCTGCGGCTCAAGATCTACGAGCACGAAGGCGCGCTGCCGCTGTCCGACGCGGTGCCCGCGCTGGAGAACTTCGGCTTCCGCGTCCTCGCCGAAATCCCGACTGCGCTCGACGAGGGGCGGCTCGGCACGATCCATGATTTCACGCTGGCATTGCCGGAAGGCGACACCGCCGCGCCGCTGCTGGCACGGGCGGACGCGATCGAACAGGCGATCGCCGCCGTGCTCAACGGCCGCGCGGAGGACGATCCGTTCAACCGCCTGGTGATCGGCGCCGGGCTCGGTGCCGACGAGGCGAACCTGCTGCGCGCGTTCTATCGCTATCTGCGGCAGGCGGGCGTCAGCTTCACGATCTATACCGTGGTCGACGCGCTCGACCGGGCTCCGACGGTCACTCGCGCGATCGCGAAGCTCTTTGCCGCCAGGCACGATCCCGCCTTCGGCGGCGACCGCGAAGCCGCGGAGAAGGACGCGGCCGCCGCGATCAAGCAGGGTCTCGCGAACGTCGCCGCGATCAACGACGACCGCCTGCTGCGGCTCTATGACGCGCTCGTGCGTGCGATCCTGCGCACCAATGCTTTCGCCCCCGCGGCGCAGGAAGCGCTGGCGTTCAAGATCGATTCGGCGCTCGTCCCGGCGCTGCCCAGGCCCATTCCGTGGCGCGAAATCTTCGTCTACTCGCGGCGGGTGGAGGGCATCCACCTGCGCGCAGGGCCGGTCGCGCGCGGCGGTCTGCGCTGGTCGGACCGGCGCGACGACTTCCGCACCGAGGTTCTCGGCCTGATGAAGGCGCAGCGCGTCAAGAACGCAGTGATCGTGCCGACCGGCGCCAAGGGCGGGTTCTACCCCAAGCAGCTTCCCGCGCCCGAGAAGGACCGTGCCTCATGGGCCGCGGAAGGCCAGGCGAGTTACGAGATCTTCATTCGCACGCTGCTGTCGGTGACCGACAACATTGTGGACGACAGGGTCGTCCATCCCGACGCGGTCTTCATCCGCGACTGCGAGGATCCCTATTTCGTCGTCGCCGCCGACAAGGGCACGGCGCGCTTCTCCGACGTGGCCAACGCGATCGCGCAGAAGCAGGACTTTTGGCTGGGCGATGCCTTCGCCAGCGGCGGTTCGAACGGCTATGATCACAAGGCGATGGGGATCACGGCGCGCGGCGCCTGGGTCTCGGTCCAGCGACACTTCCGCGAAATGGGCGTCGACGTGCAGACCGAACCGGTGCGCGTCGCCGGCTGCGGCGACATGTCGGGCGACGTGTTCGGCAACGGCATGCTGCTGTCGAAGGCGATTCTGCTCGTGGCCGCCTTCGACCACCGCCACATCTTCATCGATCCCGATCCCGATCCGGCCGCGAGCTGGAAGGAACGCAAGCGCCTCTTCGACCTGCCGGCGTCGAGCTGGGAGGACTACGACAAGGCGCTGATCTCCAAGGGCGGCGGCGTCTGGCCGCGAACGATGAAGCGCATTCCGTTGACCGCCGCGGTACGCAAGATGCTCGACATCGATGCCAAGGAGATCGAGCCCGAAGCGCTGATTTCAGCGATCCTCAAGGCTCGGGTGGACCTGATCTGGTTCGGCGGCATCGGCACCTACGTGAAGAGCGCTCTCGAGAACAACGTCCAGGTCGGCGACCCGGCGAACGATGCGCTGCGCGTCAGCGCGGCGGAGATGCGCGCGCGGGTGATCGGCGAGGGCGCGAACCTCGGCGTCACCCAGGCCGGACGGATCGAATTCGCGCTCGGCGGCGGGCGCATCAACACCGACTTCATCGACAACTCGGCGGGCGTCGACTGCTCGGACAACGAGGTCAATATCAAGATCGCGCTTGCCGGCGCGCGCCGTGCCGGCCGCCTGTCGGAACCGAAGCGCAACAAGCTGCTGCTCGAGATGACTGACGAAGTCGCCGCGCTGGTGCTGGAGGACAACCGGCTCCAGACGCTGGCGCTGTCGGTCGCCGAACTCGGCGGCGCCAAGGCGACCGCCTCGCAGGTGCGGCTGATCGAAACCCTGGAAGATCGCGGCTACCTAGACCGGCGCACCGAAGGCCTCGCCGAGGGCGAGACGCTGACGCGGCGCGCCAGCGACGGCGCGGGCCTGACGCGGCCCGAACTGGCCGTGCTGCTATCCTCGACCAAGCTCGTGCTGCAGGATGCGATCGAGCAGAGCGGACTACCCGACGATCCGGTGCTCGAACCCGATCTCCTCGAGTATTTCCCCGCGCCGATGCGGAGCAAGTTCAAGGCGCAGATCCTCGATCACCGGCTCCGGCGCGAGATCATCGCCACCAGCGTGGCGAACCGGATCATCAACCGCCTCGGCTTGGTCAATCCGTTCGAGCTGGCCGAAGAGGAAGGCACCGAGCTGGCTCAGGTCGCAGCGGCGTTCGTCGCGGCCGAGAAGCTGTTCGGGCTGGAAGCCCTGTGGGACCGGCTCGACTACGCGGTCATGCCCGAAGTCGCGCGAATCACGCTGTTCGACCGCGTGGCCGCTGCGATGCGCAGCCAGATGGCGGATCTTCTGCGTGCCGGTGCGGGCCGGGCCGGGCCGTCCAGGATCATCGCCGAACTGTCCAAGGGCGTGGGCGAGCTTTCCTCCGGCACCGAAGGCCTGCTGGCCCCCGAATCGCGCCAGCAGTCGACCAAGATGCGCGCAGCCTTCGTGGAGATGGGTGCACCCGAGGAGATCGCGGCCGAGGTCGCGCACCTGTTCGACATGGACGGCGCGGTCGGGCTCGCCAGCCTCGCACGCGATGCCGACATCGGTGCGCGCAAGCTGACCGGCGCCTTCACCGACCTCGGCGCGCGTCTGGGGCTCGATTGGGCGCAGGGGACGGCTGCGCTGATGGATCCGTCGGACGTGTGGGAACGCCTGCTCGTGGCCGGGCTCGCGCGCGATTTCCAGCAGATGCGGCTCGATTTCCTGCGCCGGCTCGCCCGCCGCAAGGATGCGAAGAAGGATCCGGTCGGCGTCGTCGGCGCCTGGGCGGAGGAGAATGCCGCCGCGATCCGGCAATTCCGCGCGATGATCGGACGGGCGCAGGCGCATTCGCCGGTGGCGCCCGCAATGCTGGCACAGATCGCGAGCCAGGCGCGCAATTTGCTCGGGCGATAGGTGGGATCGTTCTCCGCATACCCCCAAGCGAGGGTTGACCCGGCAGCGTATTTGCCCAAATCCCGCCCTGCATGGAACGCGCTGACATAGTGATCGTCGGCACGGGGCATGGCGGCGCGCAAGCCGCTATCGCCCTGCGCCAGAACGGATTTGCCGGCTCGATCGCGATGATCGGGCGCGACAGCGAGCCGCCGTACGAGCGGCCGCCGCTGTCGAAGGAGTATCTCGCAGGCGAAAAGCCGTTCGAGCGGATCTGCATCCGCCCGCCGCAGTTCTGGGCCGACAAGGACATCACGCTGCTGCTGCGGACCGCGGTTGTCGCAGTCGATGCCACAGCGCACGAGATCGTCCTCTCCGATGAAAGCCGCGTCGGCTACGGTCAGCTCATCTGGGCAGCGGGCGGCGATCCGCGGCGTCTGTCGTGCCCCGGCGCCGACCTCGCCGGCGTCCACTCAGTGCGGACCCGTGCCGATGTCGATCGGATGATGGCGGAGCTCGAGGCGGGCGCCCGCCGCGCGGTCGTGGTCGGCGGCGGCTATATCGGACTCGAGGCCGCAGCCGTGCTGCGCAAGCTCGGTTGCGAGGTGACGCTGGTCGAAGCGCTGCCGCGCGTGCTCGCGCGCGTTGCCGGGGAAGAGCTCTCGCGCTTCTACGAAGATGAGCACCGCGCGCACGGCGTCGACGTGCGTCTGGAGGCGGCAGTCGAGCGGATCGAGGGGGACGGCGACCGGGTGACGGGCGTGGGCCTCGGCAGTGGCGAGATCATTCCTGCGGACCTGGTCGTGGTCGGGATCGGGATCGTACCCTCGGTCGGGCCGCTGATCGCCGCGGGTGCGGCGGGTGCGAACGGGGTCGATGTCGACGAGTTCTGCCGCACCTCGCTCCCCTACATCTATGCTATCGGCGACTGCGCCGCGCATGCCAATCCCTATGCCGGCGGCGCGGTGATCCGGCTCGAATCGGTGCAAAACGCCAACGACATGGCGACCACCGCGGCGAAGGCGGTCTGCGGTAACCCCCAGCCCTACAATGCGGTCCCGTGGTTCTGGTCCAACCAGTACGATTTGCGCCTGCAGACCGTCGGCCTCTCGATCGACCACGACGAGACGGTGCTCCGCGGCGATCCGGCGGCACGCAAGTTCTCGATCGTCTATCTCAAGGAAGGCCGCGTGATCGCACTCGACTGCGTCAACGCGACCAAGGACTACGCGCAGGGGCGCAAGCTGGTCGAGGCGGGCACGAAGCCGGAGCGCGAGGCGCTGGCCGATCCGGAGATATCGCTCAAGGCGCTGGTCTGAGTTCCGCGAGCGCCCATTCGGCCGCTTCGGCAACCACCGGATCGGGATCGCGGGTCAGCGCCGTCACCTGATCGATCAATCCCGCATCCCCGCTGTTACCCGCCGCGATCAGGCAATTGCGCACGAACCGATCGCGCCCGATGCGCTTGATCGGCGAGCCGGAGAAGAGCTGGCGGAACCCCGCATCGTCGAGCGCAAGCAGTTCGGCAAGCCGCGGCGCGGCAAGTTCGGCGCGCGGCAGAAACGCGAGATTGCGCGCCGCCGCGTCGGCAAACTTGTTCCACGGACACACCGCCAGGCAGTCATCGCAGCCGTAGATGCGGTTGCCGATGGCTTTGCGGAAAACTTTAGGAATGTTGCCCGTGTGCTCGATAGTGAGGTAAGATATGCAGCGGCGGGCGTCGAGGCGGTAGGGCTCCGGGAAGGCCGCCGTCGGGCACGCGTCCTGGCAGGCGCTGCAGGAGCCGCAGCGGTCGGAATGCGGCGCATCGGGCGCGAGTTCCACGGTGGTGTAGATCGCGGCGAGGAACAGCCAGTTGCCGTGCTCGCGGCTGACGAGGTTGGTGTGCTTGCCCTGCCAGCCAAGCCCGGCCATCTGCCCGAGCGGCTTTTCCATCACCGGCGCGGTATCGACGAAGACCTTGAGCTCGGCCCCCGGCGCCCGCGCCACCAGCCAGCGGGCGAGCGCCTTCGCAGCCTTCTTCACCGTATCGTGATAGTCGCGCCCCTGCGCATAGACCGAGATCCGCGCGCGGTCATGCGCCTCCGCCAGCGCCAGCGGATCGGCCGCGGGCGCGTAGCTCATGCCGAGCGCGATCACGCTCCTCGCGTCGGGCCACATCGACTGCGGCCCCTGCCGCACTTCGGCACGGTCCTCCATCCAGCCCATCGAGCCGTGATGCCCGGCTGCAATCCATTCGGAGAGACGCCGCGCGCGCAGCGGATCGTCCGCGGCCGGCGCGATGCCGACCGCGACAAACCCCAGCCGCCGGGCCTCGGCGATCAGGTCCTCGCGCAACGGGTCGTTTTCTCGCGCGTCGGCCACGCTTTGACTTGCTCCTGCACCTGCCCGGACGCTACCTGCCGGGCATGGACACCGCGCTAGGCGATCCGCTCACGGCGAGCAACGATACCGCAGGGGCCCGGGCGCCGGCGATCGAGGCCCGCGGCCTGGTCAAGCGGTTCGAGGGCACCACCGCGGTCGACGGGATCGACCTCGCCGTGCCCCAGGGCGCGATCTACGGCATTCTCGGCCCCAACGGCGCGGGCAAGACGACCACGCTGCGCATGCTGCTGGGGATCATCGACCCGGACGAGGGCGTGCGCCGCGTGCTCGGCCACGAGGACCCGCACGACATCGCGCGGCTGATCGGCTACCTGCCCGAGGAGCGCGGGCTCTATCCGGCGATGAAGGCAGTCGAGGCGATCGCCTTCATGGGCGCGCTGCGGGGCGTGCCGCTCGCCGAAGGGCGCCGCCGCGGACGCGAGCTGCTCGAAGGCCACGGCCTCGGCCATGCCGCCGACAAGCAGATCCGCCAGCTTTCCAAGGGCATGGCGCAGACCGTCCAGCTCCTCGGCACGCTGGTCCACCGCCCGCGGCTGGTGGTCTTCGACGAGCCCTTTTCCGGCCTCGACGCGATCAACCAGGGCAAGCTGGAGACCCTGATCCGCAACCTCGCCGCCGAGGGCACGACGGTGATCTTCTCGACCCACGTGATCGCCCATGCCGAGCGATTGTGCGAGCAAGTGGCGATTATCGCCGGGGGCAAGGTCCCCTACGCCGGATCGGTCGACGCGGCGCGCGACCGCATCCCGGCGCAGGTCCGCCTGGAAACCCGCGCGCGCGAGGGCCGCTGGCGCGATGCGCTCCCTGCCGACGCGCGGCGCGAGGGCGACTACTGGTACTTTCCCCTGCCCGAAACCGGCATCGAGCCGCTGCTGCGGGCGCTGATCGAAGGCGAGGCGGGCATCCTGTCACTCTCGATCGAGCGCGCCGGGCTGCACGACGCCTTCGTCGACATCGCCGGCGAGGCCGCGGCGCGCGCGCTTGCCGAGCAGAGCCCGGCAGAGGCCGTGCAATGACGCCGGCCGATTCGCGGGCGAAGGCCCGTCTCCCGCTGGCCCGCGCGGCTTTCGTGATCGCGCGGCGCGATTTCACCGCGATCCTGTTCAGCAAGTCGTTCCTGTTCTTCCTGCTCGGCCCGCTGTTCTTCCTCGCGATCGGCGGCATCGCCAGCCTGCTGAGCTCGCAGGCGATCCGCAGCGCCGACAACCCGCGGCTGGCCGTGGCGATGGCGCCTGGCGATTCCGCCGCCTTCGCGGCGGCGCACGCGCGCCTCGCCGATCTCGTCGACCTGCCCGACATCGAGACGGTCGAACCGAGCACGGCGGACGACGCCGGCGTGCTGCTCGGCGATAGCGAGCGGAATTTCGGCGCGGTCCTGAGCGGCACGCTGGCCGCCCCGCGCCTGAGCGGGACGCAAGATCGCATCGAACGCTGGCGGGGGCCGGTCGCGCTGGTCGCCGCCGAAGCCGGATCGTCGGGCGTGGCCGACTATCCGCAAGTTGCGCTCGTCCCGACAGCGACGAGCGTGGCGCAGGAACGCAGCGCCAATGCGGCGACCGCCACGGCCGCGGTCACGCTGCTGTTCCTCCTCTCGATGCTGCTGGCGGGCATGGTCATGTCCAACCTCGTCGAGGAGAAGGCCAACAAGATCATCGAGATCCTCGCTGCCGCCGTGCCGATGGACGCGGTCTTCTTCGGCAAATTGTTCGCGATGCTCGCGCTCAGCTTCGTCGGCATCGCGGTGTGGGGCGGCGTCGGCGGCGCAATCGCGCTCGCCGGCAACCTGCTGGAGCAAATGCCGGCGCCTGCAATCGGCTGGCCGGCCTTCGCCGTGCTGTTCCTCGTCTATTTCGCGATGGCCTATCTGCTGATCGGCTCGATCTTCCTCGCCATCGGATCGATGGCGCCGACCGTGCGCGACGTGCAAACCCTGTCGATGCCGGCAACGATCCTCCAGTTGCTGGTCTTCTTCCTCGCCAGCTATGCGATGACCGACCCGGGATCGCCGGTCGAGCTGTTCGCGATCGTGTTCCCCCTCAGCTCGCCCTACGCGATGATCGCGCGCGCCGCGCAGGAACCGGCGCTGTGGCCACACGCGCTGGCGATCGTCTGGCAGATCGCGGCAGTGGCCCTGTTCGTGCGCCTGGGCGCGCGGCTGTTCCGCAAGCGGGTGATGAAGTCGGGGCCTGCGCCCGCGACGAAGCGCCGCTTCTGGCAGCGCACGACGGAGACGGCGGCAGACTAGGCTCGGGGGCTGTTACCCTCGCCCGTCATCCCAGCGAAAGCTGGGATCGCTCTCCGCCTGGTCGGACTTTGCTGCCCGCGATCCCAGCTTTCGCTGGGATGACGGCGGATGGGGAAACACTGGGTGACAGGTGGCCCGCCGCAGAGATAAGTCGCAAATCGCAACGCACTATTGACATCCCGGTAAGCAAGGGCAGGATGGCCCCACGCCACGCGCTGCGAAAAGACGTGCGGGCGGAGGAGAGATAGCCCATGGCAACGCAGATCGCCCAGCAGCCTGCAACCTATCGCCGTTCGCCGATCGCGGTCGACGCCTTGCGCGCGCACCTGGCCGAGCATCCCGAAGAGAAGTGGAGCCATACGCACCCCTACGACGTCAGCCGCAGCGACATCTATTACGAGGACCGGTGGCAGCCGATCTTCGCAGACATGCGCGCCAAGGGGCCGCTGCACTGGGTCGACGAGAGCCCGGTGGGCCCGTACTGGAACGTCGTCAGCCACAAGGCGATCAGCCATGTCGAGGCGCTGCCCGAGCTGTTCTCCTCCAGCTGGGAGCACGGCGGGATCACGATCCTCAACAAGCTGGACGAGGAACAGCTCGCCGCGCAGGGCAAGGAGCGGTTCGAGCTGCCGATGTTCATCGCGATGGACCGGCCCAAGCACACCGGCCAGCGCCGCACCGTCGCCCCGGCCTTCACCCCGGCCGAGATGAAACGGCTGGACGACGATATCCGCCACCGCACCGGCGAGCTGCTCGATTCGCTTCCGCGCGGCCAGGTGTTCGACTGGGTCGACAAGGTTTCGATCGAGCTGACCACCGGCATGCTCGCGATCCTGTTCGGCTTCCCGTGGGAGGACCGCCGCCTGCTGACCTTCTGGTCCGACTGGGCGGGGGATACGGAGATCGCCATGGTGCGCGATCTCGACGAGATGCGGCACGAGATCCTGCGCGAGATGGCGGCTTATTTTCAGACATTGTGGGCCGAGCGCGCGAACAAGGAGCCGGGGCCCGACCTGATCTCCATGATGATCCACTCGCCGGCGATGAACCAGATGAGCCCGCAGGAATTCATGGGCAATCTGGTGCTGCTGATCGTCGGCGGCAACGACACGACCCGCAACACGATGAGCGGGATCATCCACGGGTTCGACAAGTTCCCCGACCAGCGCAAGCTGTTCGAGGAGAACCCCGACCTGATCCCCAACGCGGTGCAGGAATGCATCCGCTATCAGACACCCCTGGCGCATATGCGCCGCACCTGCACCGAGGATACCGAGCTGTTCGGGGAGCAGGTGAAGGCGGGCGACAAGCTGGTGCTGTGGTATCTATCGGGCAACCGCGACGAGGAAGTGTTCGAGAACCCCGACAAGCTCGATATCACGCGCGAGAACGCGCGGCGGCACCTGGCGTTCGGCTACGGCATCCACCGCTGCGTGGGGGCGCGCCTGGCCGAGCTGCAACTGCGGGTCCTACTGGAGGAGATGCACAAGCGGCGGCTGCGGGTGCATGTCGCCGGCGACGTCGAGCGGGTGCGCGCGAACTTCGTCCACGGCTTCCGCAAGCTCGAGGTAGAAGTCACCACCTTCTAGCCCGCGCCGCGATCGCCCGGCCTATACGGGTGCGGAGAGCAGGCGCGGGCACTGCAGCCGCGCCGCGAGGAGCGCCAGCTCGCGCAGGTTGAACGTGGTGTCGAACGCGAGCCCGTAGCGCTCGCCGTCGCGCCAGCGGACCTTGGCCTCGATCTCGGGCAGGCGGTCGGACATCAGCCACAGCGGCTGGCCGAGGGCGAGGAAATGGTCGCAGACGATCCGTGCGCCCTGCTGCGAGAGGTTGACCAGGTCGGCCTCGATCCGCTCCCCGCCCCACTGGAGGTGGAGCGGCAGGTCGAGATCGAGCCGCAGGGGGCGCTTGGGATACTCGCCGGTTTCCGCGATCACGTTGCCGACCTCGACCGGGGCGGCGAAGCGGTAGCCCGTATCGAGTCCACGGCTCCACACGCGCGCGATCGCGAGGCGGTCGCCGGTCTGGAGCTCGAGCAGCAGGGGATCCCCATCGGGAAGCGGGTGGAAGCCGCGAAGGCTGACGCCGGTGGCCGAAACGTCGCGGATCACGCACAGGAACTGGCCTTCGGGCGCGATGAGCTTGGCCGAACGGATCAGCAGCGTGAAGCGCGGCGCGGCGCGCTCCTCGGCCGGCGGGCCGTCGTTCATCGCAGTGTCGCCTGCCGACTGTTCCATCGTTGCCTTCCGAGAGCAGGGGCCCACGCGAACCGCCGCCCCCGCCCGACTGGCAGGTCTTTATCGGTAAATGGTTACCGCGCGCCTAAGGGTAAAGACGGGGCTAACGAGCGGACGGGGATCTGGAACCGGACGGAGCACGCGCTTGTCGATCTCTGTGGCGGATGATCTGGTGCGGGCGGCGGGACTCGAACCCGCACGAGCAAAGCTCAGGGGATTTTAAGTCCCCGGCGTCTACCATTCCGCCACGCCCGCGCACTGCGGCCCGTCGGCCGCCGATCCGCCAAGATTGGCCCCGGCGCGCGGGGCGTCAATCGGTGTTGAGACGCTCGCGCATTTCCTTGCCCGGCTTGAAGTAGGGCACGCGTTTGGCGGGCACTTCGACCGGGTCGCCGGTGCGCGGGTTGCGCCCGGTCCGGGCCTGCCGCTCGCGAGTGGAGAAGGCGCCGAAACCGCGCAGCTCGACCCGGCCGCCCTCGGCCAGGCGCGCGGCGATCTCTTCGAAGAAGATGTCGACCACCTGCTCCACTTCCTCGGCGCGTAACTCGGGATTGTCCTTGGCCAGAGCCTGCAGCAGTTCGGATCGTATCATTCCTACCCTCCCGGCACATGGCCCGGCTAACCCAAGGGGCATGCAAGGCGCTGATTTGCAACGCCGCCGTCGCGGCAGCCTAGTGCGACCTTGGGAAATTTCCAATGCCAGATGTGCGCCAATCGTGCAATCGCGACGCGAAACAGCACGCCGCACCGGGGGTGCGCCGCATCAGCTATGCGCGAGCAGCTCCGCCGGATCGATGCCGAGACGCTTCATGCGGACCCTGAGCTCGGGCCATTCCGTGGCCAGGAACTGCTCCCGCTCGCTGCGCCGCAGCTTTTCCGCCGCGCCGGGGACGACGTACATGCCGACCCCGCGCTGCACTTCGACCAGGCCGTCCGCCTGGAACTGCTGGTAGGCCTTGGCGACCGTCAGCGGATTGGCGCCCTGCTCCGCCGCGAAGGCCCGGACCGACGGCAGCATGTCCCCTTCGGCATAGACGCCCTCGATGATCGCCGCGGCGATCTGGTCGCGCAGCTTGAGATAAACGGGGCGGCTCTGCTGGGTCATTGCGTAGTCGGTCCTCGCGCGCGGCGGCGCTGCTCAAGGTGCATCAGTGACATAATACAGCGCGGCGCGCAAGGTTCCCACCGCGGGCCTTCAAGGTGGCGTAAAATCCCGGTTTCGCTTGCAACTAATACTTCACATGGCAAAATCAGACGTTAGTGTGCGCCCGGCTAGGGGGCCGCAGAGCCCGGCTACGGTTCATCCGACAAGGGAGACGCATTCTACGATGGCCACCCAATCCATGCCGCACGGGGATTCTGCAGGCACGATCCTCGGCCATCCGAAGGGGCTGTTCGTCCTTTTCTTTGCCGAGATGTGGGAGCGCTTCTCCTATTACGGCATGCGCGCACTGCTGATCTTCTACCTGGTTCAGCATTGGGTATTTTCGGACTCCCAAGCCTCGATCATCTACGGGGCATACACAGCGCTGGTCTATATCGCGCCGGTCGTCGGCGGCTATCTCGCCGATCGCTACCTTGGGCAGCGCAAGGCCGTCCTCTTCGGCGCCGTTCTGCTGACGGTGGGCCACTTCTTCATGGCCTTCGAGGGCGATGGCGGGCAGTCGAGCGCTATCATCAACGTCTTCTGGCTTGCGCTTGCGCTGATCATCGTCGGCTCGGGCTTTCTCAAGGCCAATATCTCGGTCATGGTCGGACAGCTCTATCCGCGCACCGACATTCGCCGCGACCCGGCCTACACCATCTTCTACATGGGGATTAACCTGGGCGCCGCGCTCGGCTCGCTGATCTGCGGATACCTGGGCATGCATCCGGACTACGGCTGGTCATACGGTTTCGGGGCGGCGGGCGTCGGCATGCTGCTGGGCCTCGTCGTGTTCATCTGGGGCAAGCCGCTCCTGCTCGGGCGCGGCGAGCCGAAGGAGCCGGCCAAGCTGAAAGAGCGCCGGGCCGGCCTCAATCTGGAAACGTGGACCTACATCGCGGGCCTGGGCATGGTCGCGCTGTGCTGGCTCGCAATCCAGTACCAGGAGCTCGTGGGCTGGGTGCTGGCCTTGTTCGGGCTGGCGCTGGTGGCCTATGTCATCTGGATCGCGGTGACCCGGCTTTCGTCCGACGATCGCGACCGCATCTTCGCAGCGCTGTTCCTGATCTTCGTTTCGATCGTTTTCTGGGCGCTGTTCGAACAGGCCGGTTCGTCGCTGAACCTCTTCACCGACCGCCACGTGGACCGCGGCTTCTTCGGTCTGGAACCGACGGCGGCGCAGTTCCAGTCGCTCAACGCGATCTACATCGTGCTGCTTGCGCCGGTGTTCGCCGTCATCTGGACCTGGCTCGGCCGCCGCGGATGGGAGCCGTCGACCCCGCTGAAGTTCGGTCTCGGCGTGGTTCAGGTCGGCCTGGGTTTCCTCGTCCTCGTCTGGGGCGCGGAAGCGGTCGGCATCGAGAACGCCACCCCGGTGATCTTCATCTTCCTGATCTATCTGCTGCACACGACCGGCGAGCTGTGCCTTTCGCCGGTGGGGCTGAGCGCGATGAACCGCCTGAGCCCGGCCCATATGGCGTCGCTGATCATGGGGACATGGTTCTTCGCGTCCGCCACCGGCAACTTCGCCGCCGGCCTGATCGCCGCTGCCACGGGCGGTGAGAGCGTCGGCGAAGAAGCAGGCCGCGATGTCGTGCTGGGCGTCTACGAGACCGTCGGCCTCTACGCGATCGGGATCGGCGTCCTCGTCATCCTCGTCAGCCCGCTGGTGAAGAAGCTGATGCACCTCGACACCCTGCGCGACGACAATGTCGGCGATGATCTCGAGGGCCAGGCGGAAGCCGGGATCGAGGCGCAGGAAGCCGGCATTCACCCGACGACCCGTCCGAGGGGCTGATCTTTCGAAACAACCGGGGCGCGGCGCGATCCGCGCCCCTTTCTTCATCCAGTTCTGGGGGCATCCGAATGAGAGCAGCCATCCGCGTCCTTCTCGCGGCGACCGCCACGGCGGCGCTGGCCGCGTGCGCGACCACCGAAGGGTCCGGCGATTCCGCGAAGTCCGCGAGCGCCTACGACTATCCCGACACGCCCTATCCCTCGACCTACCAGCCCTATCCGGGCGTGCCGACCGCGCTGGTCGGCGCGACGGTCTATGACGGGGCCGGCGGGCGGATCGACAACGGGACGGTGCTGTTCGCCGACGGCAAGGTTATCGGCGTAGGCGGCGCGGATCTCGCGATCCCGGCGGGCTACACGCGGGTCGACGGCACCGGCAAGTTCGTCACCCCCGGGGTGATCGACATCCACAGCCACCTGGGCGACTACCCGACCCCGTCTGTCGACGCCCATTCGGACGGCAACGAGGCGACCGCCCCGACCACGCCCGAAGTCTGGGCCGAGCATTCGGTCTGGCCGCAGGACCCGGGCTTCACCCGTGCGCTCGCGAACGGCGGCGTCACCTCGCTGCAGATCCTGCCCGGTTCCGCCAACCTGATGGGCGGCCGCTCGGTCACGCTCAAGAACGTGCCGAGCCGTACCGTTCAGGGGATGAAGTTCCCCGGCGCGCCATACGGCCTGAAGATGGCCTGCGGCGAGAACCCGAAGCGCGTCTACGGCAGCAAGGGCCGCACGCCTTCGACCCGCATGGGCAACTTCGCGGTCAACCGGCAGACCTGGATCGACGCGCACGAATATGCCGCGGGCGACCGGGACGAACGCGATCTCGGCAAGGAAACGCTCGCCGGCGTGCTCGACGGCGAGATCCTGATCCACAACCACTGCTACCGTGCCGACGAGATGGCGCTGGTGATGGATATGGGCAAGGAGATGGGCTACCGCGTCACCGCGTTCCACCACGCGGTCGAAGCCTACAAGATCGGCGACCTGCTGCGCGAGAACGACGTGTGCAGCGCGATCTGGTCCGACTGGTACGGCTTCAAGATGGAAGCCTACGACGGCATCCCGGAAAACGCCGCGCTGCTCTATCAGGCGGGCGCCTGCGTCGTGATCCACTCCGACAGCGAGAACGGCATCCAGCGCCTCAACCAGGATGCCGCCAAGGCCCAGGCCGCGGGCGCGCGCATGGGCATCCAGATTCCCGATGCGGAGGTGGTCGGCTGGTTCACGCTCAACGCCGCCAAGGCGATGGGGATCGACGACGTGACCGGCAGCCTCGCGGCCGGCAAGATGGCCGACGTGGTGCTGTGGAACGGCGATCCGCTGTCGGTCTATTCGCGGCCCGAGAAAGTCTGGGTCGACGGCGCGCTGATGTTCGACGCCAATGACCCGCAGCGCCGGCCGGTGAGCGACTTCGAACTCGGCCAGCCCGGCGAAGGAGACGTGAAATGATCGGGCGCACGCTTCTCGCCGCCACCGCCGCCCTGGCTCTTGCAGCACCCGCGGCGGCGCAGGACTTCGCCATCACCAACGCCACCGTCGCGACCGGCGACGGCAGCGCGCCGATCGAGAACGCCACCGTCGTCGTGCGCGGCGGCAAGGTCGTCGCCGCCGGCGCGAACGTGCAGGTGCCCGCGGGCGTGCCGGTTTCCGACGGGAGCGGGACCTGGGTCACCCCCGGGATCTTCGCCACCGTCACCGACCTCGGCCTGGTGGACGTCGGCGCCGTGGGTGAGAGCAACGACACGTCGGCACGCAACTCGCCGTTCAGCGCGGCGCTCGATGTCGCGACCTCGATCAATCATCGCTCGCAGCACATCCTGGTCAGCCGGGCGGCGGGGATCACCCGCGCCGCGGTGGCGCCGTCCGCCGCGAGCTCGATCTTCGCGGGACAGGGTGCGATGATCGACCTGGGCGACGATCCGCAGGCACTCGACCGCGCGCGCGCGTTCCAGTTCGTGGAGCTCGGCGAAACGGGCGGGCGCCTGGCCGGCGGCAGCCGCACGGCGGCGCACACCCTGCTCCGCAACGCGCTGCGCGAAGCCTCGCGCTTCGGTGAGGAATCCGGCCTCGCCGGAGGCCCGAGCCGCCCGGCCGAGGTGAGCACGGGCGACGACATCCCGATCGACCCGCGCCTGGTCGAAAGCGATGCCGAGCGCGCGACCGACGTGCTGCTGACCCGCTTCGATGCCGCGGCCCTGGTGCCGGTGGTGGCGGGCCGCCAGCCGCTCTACGTCCATGTCGAGCGCGCGGCGGACATCCGCTCGGTCCTCGCGCTGCGGCAGGAATTTCCGCGGCTCGACGTCGTCATCGTCGGCGCCAGCGAAGGCTGGATGGTCGCGGACGAGATCGCGGCTGCGGGCGTTCCGGTGATCGCCGACGCGCTGACCGACCTGCCCGCGCGGTTCGAGCAGCTCGCCTCCACCCAGAGCAACATCGGCCGCATGCAAGACGCCGGGGTGAAAGTGGCGATCAATGCCGCCGCCATGGAGCAGCCGCGCTATCTGGCGCACTTCGCGGGCAATTTGGTGGCGCTCTCCTCCGTTCCCCGGGCCACCGGGCTGAGCTGGGGCGAGGCGCTGGCGAGCATCACCTCGATCCCGGCCGAGATCAGCGGCTTCGGCGGCCGGCTCGGCGTGCTGAAGCCCGGCGCGGCCGGCGACGTGGTGGTGTGGGACGGCGACCCGCTCGAAGTCTCCTCGGCCCCGGTGCGGGTCTACGTCGACGGTGTCGAGCAGCCGCTCGAGAACCACCAGACCGGGCTGCGCGACCGTTACCGCGACCTGGACGAGAGCGAACTGCCGAAAGCCTATGACTGGTAAGGCCCATGGCTGATAAGCCTCAACCGCGCCCGGCGGGCGCTTCCGCCACGCTGGGCGCGCTCGGCGCGGCGACGCTGGCCGTCGCGACTTGTGCGCTCGTCCCTGCGCTGGCGCAGGATGCGGCGCCGGACCGGTCGCAGGATGCCGCCTGGCACAACGAACAGCAGGTCGCACTCGCCCGCCTCAAGCCGGAGGACGGGTGGGGCACCCTGCCCGGCGGCCTGCGCATCCGGCGCGTGGCCGGCGGCGGCACCGGGCCGCATCCGACGGTGGAGGACACGGTGACCGTGCACTATGCCGGCACTCTGACCGACGGCACGACCTTCGACAGCTCCTGGGACCGCGGCGAGCCCGCGACGTTTCCGCTCGGCAAGCTGATTCCGGCGTGGAAGCTGGCGATCCCCGAGATGGGCGTGGGCGACACGGTCGAGATCGCCGCACCGGCCGATCTCGCTTATGGCCCCAAGGGCAAGGGCCCGATCCCCGGCAATGCGACGCTGCTGTTCAAGATCGAGCTGATCGCGATCGGCGACGGACAGATTGCGGAATAGGTTTTTATTTGCTACTGAAATGACGTTTCGGGGAGAAATGTCGTGAATGAAGCCCTTCTGTCGCTGAGCGCCGCCGCGATCGCTTTCGTCGGCACGCATTTCGCGCTGTCCCATCCCTTGCGTGCGCCGCTGGTGCGTGCCTTGGGGGCGGGGCCGTTCCTCGGCCTCTATTCGCTGGTGGCACTGGCGACCTTCGCCTGGATGGTCCTGGCCTTCCGCGCTGCGCCGCCGGCCGACCTCGGAGGATCGGGGCAGATCGGCTGGATCGCCGCCACCGTGCTCACGCTCCCAGCGCTCGTGCTGTTCCTCGGTTCGCTGCGCAAGAATCCGGCGCTGCCCGACCCGCGGGCGGAGGCGATGACGAGCCGGGAGGCCGGCGGCGTCTTCGCCGTCACGCGCCATCCGATGATGTGGGGCTTCGCGCTCTGGGCCATTTCGCACATCGCGCTATGGTGGAGCGTGCGCACGCTGATCGTCGCGGGCGCCGTGCTGTTCCTTGCCCTCGTCGGCGCGCACATGCAGGACCGCAAGAAGCGCTCCCTGATGGGCGAGGCTTGGAGTGCGTGGGAAGCGCGGACGGCCTACTGGCCCCGCTGGACGGCGCTCCCGCGCGCCGGGTGGCTGCTGTGGCTCACCGCGCTGGTGCTATGGCTGGTGATCACCTGGTCGCACATCCACGCGGCCGGCGTTCCCGCCGGCGTATGGCTCTGGATCCAGCCCTAGATCAGGACCTTAGGCCCGCGCCTCCGCCACGCCGGCGCTGTTGTGGCGTAGCGCCTTGAGCACCGTCTCGACGATGTGCGGGGCATTGAGTCGGGCTTCGTCGTACTGCTTCACGGGATCGTCGTGGTCCTGGAACATGTCGGGCAGGCGCATGGTGCGGATCTTGAGCCCTGCGTCGGTCAGCCCCTCATCGCTGGCGAAAGTGAGGACGTGGGCGCCGAGGCCGCCGATCGCGGCTTCCTCGATCGTCACGACCACTTCGTGCGTGCGCATGAGCTTCTCGATCAGGGCGGTATCGAGCGGCTTGGCGAAGCGCATGTCGGCGACGGTGGTGGGCAAGCCCTTGGCCTCGAGCTGGTCGGCCGCCTTGAGCGCCTCGTGCAGGCGCGTGCCGAGGCTGAGCAGGGCGATCTTGCTGCCTTCGCGCACCACCCGGCCCTTGCCGATCTCGAGCTTCTCGGGCGTCTCCGGCAGCGGCACGCCAATGCCGGCGCCGCGTGGATAGCGGAAGGCGATGGGTCCCGTGTCGTACTCGGCGGCGGTGTAGGTCATGTGGACCAGCTCCGCCTCGTCCGCCGCGGCCATGACGACGAAGTTGGGCAGGCTCGCCAGATAGGTCACGTCGAACGCGCCGGCGTGCGTTGCCCCGTCCGCGCCCACCAGGCCGGCCCGGTCGATCGCGAAGCGCACCGGCAAGTTCTGGATTGCGACGTCGTGCACGACCTGGTCGTAGGCGCGCTGGAGGAAGGTCGAATAGATCGCGGCGAAGGGCCGCATGCCCTGCGCGGCGAGCCCGGCGGCGAAGGTGACGCCGTGCTGCTCGGCAATGCCGACGTCGAACGCGCGCTCGGGGTGGGCCTTGGCGAACCGATCGACCCCGGTACCGCTCGGCATGGCGGCGGTGATGGCGCAGATGCGCGGATCGGTCTCGGCGAGCTTCGCCAGCGTGTCGCCAAACACGTTCTGGTAGGCGGGCGGACCGCCGCTCGATTTCTTCTGCTCGCCGGTGATGACGTCGAACTTGGCGACGCCGTGGTACTTGTCGGCGCTGTCCTCGGCCGGGCCGTAGCCCTTGCCCTTCTTGGTCACGACGTGGACCAGAATCGGCCCCTGCTCGCTGTCGCGCACGTTCTCCAGCACCGGGATCAGATGATCGAGATCGTGCCCGTCGATCGGGCCGACGTAGTAGAAGCCGAGCTCCTCGAACAGCGTGCCGCCGGTGACCATGCCGCGCGTGTATTCCTCGGCCTTCTCCAGCCCCGAATGGACCCTGCGGCTGAGCTTCTTCGAGATGCGCGAGGCGAGGCTGCGCAGGCCGAGGTACTCGCTCGAGGAAACCATGCGCGCGAGATAGGCCGAGAGCCCGCCCACGGGCGGCGCGATCGACATGTCGTTGTCGTTGAGGATCACGATCAGCCGGTTTCCGGCCTGTTCGGCGTTGTTCATCGCCTCGTAGGCCATGCCGGCGCTCATCGCCCCGTCGCCGATCACCGCGATCGCCTTGCCCGGGCGGTCGTTCAGCTTGTTGGCCACGGCGAAGCCGAGACTGGCGGAGATCGAGGTCGAGGAATGCGCGGCGCCGAACGGGTCGTATTCGCTCTCGCTGCGCTTGGTGAAGCCCGAGAGACCGCCGCCCTGACGCAGGGTGCGGATGCGATCGCGCCGGCCGGTCAGGATCTTGTGCGGGTAGGCCTGGTGGCCGACGTCCCAGATCAGCTTGTCCTCGGGCGTGTTGAAGACGTAGTGGATCGCGACGGTCAGCTCGACCACGCCGAGGCCGGAGCCGAGATGGCCGCCGGTGCTGCCGACCGCGTCGATCATCTCGGCGCGCAGTTCGTCCGAGAGCTGGCGCAGGCGGCTCTTGTCGATCTGGCGGAGGTCCTGCGGTGTGGCGACCGTGTCGAGCAGGGGCGTATCGGGACGTTGACTCATGGCAAAGCTTTACACGGGCGAAGCGTGACTGTCGATGAACGCGTGCGATGAACGGGTGGCTAGGCCGGGCGTCAGCCGGCGCAGGTCTCGCACAGGCCGCGCACCTCGATGATCGGGCGGCGCGTCTGGAAGCGGCTGGCCTTCGCCACGCCGCGAACCCCGCCGGAGACGGTATCGTCATCGACGTGGGTCGCTTCCCCGCATTCGTCGCAGACGAGGAAGATGCAGTCGTGCTCGCACCCCGGGTGGGTGTTGGCGAGATAGGCGTTCGCGCTTTCGACCCGCATGGCGAGGTTGTTCGCCACGAACAGGTCGAGGATGCGGTAGACGCTGTTGGGCGCCACTCGCTTGCCGCGCGCGGCCGAGAGGTTGTCGGCTATGTCGTAGGCGGAGGCTGGGCGTTCGTGGCGTGCGAGTTCCTCGAACACCGACTCGCGCATTCCGGTCCACTGCTCGCCCGCCGCAACGAGCGCGTCGCGCGCTGCGGTGATGAGGTCGCTGCCACTGTGTTCGTGGTGTGAGTGCTTGTGCTGGGTCGCCATACTTGCGGATATAGCGATTGCGCGGCCCGCGCGCCACTCAATCGCGTGCGAAGCCGGCCCGGTAGAGGCGGGGATAGAGCCGCTCGAGGGCGGCGATCCGGGGCCGATCCCAGCGCAGGACGTATCCGTGGTCCGGATTGCGGGCCGCGAAGTCCTGATGGCGATCCTCGGCGGGATAGAAGGTCCGGTGGGGTTCGATCGCGGCGACGATCGGCTCGTCCCACAGGCGCGAGGCTTCCAACTGGTCGAGATAGGCGGCGGCGACCGCGCGCTGCTCCGCATCGATCGGAACCAGCGCCGTGCGGTAGTGCGCGCCCTTGTCCGGGCCCTGGCGGTTGCGGAGCGTCGGGTCGGCCACCACGGAGAAGAAGATGCGCACCAGTTCGTCGTAGCGGACTTGCGCGGGATCATAAGTGATCTCCACCGCTTCGGCATGGTCGGTCAGGCCGGTGGCGACGAGATCGTAGCGGGCCTGCCGCTCGGTGCCGCCGTGATATCCCGAGACCGCCCTCGTCACGCCTTTCACATGGCTGAAAACGCCTTCCACGCCCCAGAAGCAGCCGCCGGCGAAGATCGCGGTCTTCTGAGCGGGGCTTTCGCGCGCCACGCGCTCGGGTGTCGGAGCTTCGACGATGCTTTGCGCCAGATCGGCGGGTTGCTGACAGGCACTCAGCGCCAGCAGACCTGCACCGAGGGACGCGAAAGCGGGCCTCACTTCAAGACGGCGGCCTCGGCCTGCGGCAGGACGGCACCGACGATGTCGGGCGACGCCTGCAGGGCGACGATCACGGCGCCCGCGGCGAAGCCGATGGCGAAATTGCGGAAGAGATCGGTCTTGAACGGGTTCATCGGCTTCGTCTTTTTCAGCGGTACTTCTTGCCACGCGGTCTAGCAGGCCGCGCTTGCGGGTGACTGAACATGGTGTTCGGGATCGGTTTACGAAAGGGGCGGGCGCGAGGCCCCGCGCCAACTTTGCGTTTACACCCTAGTGGCGAAAATGTCGCATTCCGGTGAAGACCATCGCCAGGCCCGCCTCGTCCGCTGCGGCGATCACTTCCTCGTCGCGGATCGAGCCGCCGGGCTGGATCACCGCCGTTGCGCCGGCTTCGGCTGCGGCGAGCAGGCCGTCGGCGAAAGGGAAGAACGCATCGGACGCGACCGCGCTGCCCGCCGTGCGGGGTGCGTCCCAGCCGTAGGTCTCCGCCGCTTCGATTGCCTTCGCCGCGGCGATGCGGCTCGAATCGCGGCGGTTCATCTGGCCCGCACCGATGCCGGCGGTCGCGCCGTCCTTCGCATAGACGATCGCGTTCGACTTGACGTGGCGCGCCACCGTCCAGGCGAACAGGCAGTCCTTCAGTTCCTGCTCGGTCGGCTCGCGCTCGGTGACCACCTTGAGATCGGCCAGGGCGATCGCCCCGTCGTCGCGGCTCTGCACCAGCAGCCCGCCGGTAATCGGCTTGACCGACAGGCCGCCGCGGCGCGGATCGGGCAGTTCGCCGGTGACGAGCAGACGCAGGTTCTTCTTCTTCGCGAAGGCCGCTCGCGCCTCCTCGCTCACCGTGGGTGCGATCACGACTTCGGTGAAGATGTCGCAGATCGCCTCCGCCGTCGGCCCGTCGAGCTCGGTGTTCACGCAGACGATCCCGCCGAAGGCCGAGACGCTGTCGCAGGCGAGCGCTTCGTTCCACGCATCCAGCAGCGAGCTGCGCTGGGCGACGCCGCAGGGATTGGCATGCTTGACGATCACCACCGCCGGGTCGCCGCCCGCAAACTCCGCGCAGAGCTCGAGCGCCGCGTCCGCGTCGTTGTAGTTGTTGTAGCTGAGCTCCTTGCCCTGGAGCTGCTCGGCCTGCGCGATGCCGCGCGCGTGCGGACCCACGGGCGTATAGAGCGCAGCTTTCTGGTGCGGGTTCTCGCCATAGCGCAGCTCGGTCACGCGGCGGCCGTTGACCGCCAGCATGTCGGGAAAGGTCTGTCCCTGATCGGCGAAGGCGAACCACTGGCTGATCATCGAATCATAGGCAGCGGTCGCGGCGAAGGCCTTGGCCGCCATCTTGCGGCGGAATTCGAGAGATGTGCCGCCATCGTGCGCGGCGAGTTCGTCCAGCAGGTCGTCGTAGTCGGCCGGATCGGTTACGATGGTGACGAACTGGTGGTTCTTCGCCGCGGAGCGGACCATGCTGGGCCCCCCGATATCGATGTTCTCGATGATCTCCTCGCGCTCGGCGCCGCGCGCGACGGTCGCCTCGAACGGGTAGAGATTGACCACGACCAGATCGATCGCGCCGATTTCGTGCGTTTCCATCGCCGCGGCATGTTCGGGGTTGTCGCGCACCGCCAGCAGGCCGCCGTGGACCATCGGGTGCAGTGTCTTGACCCGCCCGTCCATCATCTCGGGAAAGCCGGTGAGGTCGGAGACGTCGCGCACGGCCAGCCCGGCCTCGCGCAGAGCACGCGCGGTGCCGCCGGTGGAGACCAGCTCGACGCCGCCCTTGGCCAGCTTCGCGCCCAGATCCACCAAACCGCTCTTGTCGGACACCGAAAGCAGTGCCCGCTTGATCGTCACGTCGCTCACTTGAATTCTATCCCATCTTCTTGAGCAGCCAGGAGAAACTTCCCCCGCTGCGCGATGTCATCCCTTGAATGACCAGTTGCTCGATCGGATGGGGCTTGCCCAGTCCGTCGATCCACAGACTTTCCTCGATCGCCAGATCGCCCGCCCCGTCGCCCTGGGGCAAGCGGAACTGCCAGTAGCTGCCGTCGGGCAACGCGAGGCCGGCTCCCTTGCCGTCTTCCGACAGGCGCGCCTCGACCCCGGGGCCGAGGTGGAAGCGAATCGCGAAAGCTATCTTGCCGCGCTTGCCAGTCTTGCCAGCGGGCAGCAACACGTCCTCGCCGCGCAATTCGTGGCCGTTATCGCGCAGGATCAGGATGCGGCGGTGCATCAGGCCGTAGCGTGCGGCATAGCCGTCGTGGCTCGCCTCCACCCGCGTCGCGCTGCCACCGTTGAGGTCGAGCATGCGGCGGTCGACCTCGACTTCGTTGACCCCGCTGCCGAGCTTGCCGCCGAGGAGGATGGCGGTCGAGTTCGCTTCGTCGAGCACAAGCGTCGAGTGCGCCGCGGTCGCGCGCAGGCCCTGCTCGATCCGCACGGGCACCTGCCCGCCGGCAAAGGCGGCCCCGCCGCAATTGACGACCAGCCGCTGCCCGTCGATCGAGAATTCAAACGCCAGCGTCGAGGCACAGCCGGCGCGGGCGTGACGCGGCAGCGCCGGAGGCGCGGTGTCGACGATCAGGACCGACTTGTGCGCGGCGACCCGCTGATAGCCCCACTGGCGCGGTTCCTTGAGCGGCCGCGTGCGCACGCGGCTCGCCTCGACCAGGGCGGCGACGCGATCGGCACCGATCGCGCCCGCGCCCTGCCAGTTGCCGAGCCCCCCATCCCCGTGCAGCAGCGAGAGCAGCGGCGGCACGAGCAGTTGCAGCATCGTCTCGAGCACCTGCGGCGGATTGCGCTTCACCGCCTCGTAGCAGGCGCGCAGGTCCACCAGCGCAGCGATCGCGTCCATCTGCGCCAGCGGGCTGCGCGAGAGGACCCCGCCGTCCTCCGCCACCAGCTCGCCGAGCGCGCGCGCGAGCCCGGCTTCGGCATAGAGCCGGCGCGGCTTGCCGTCGGGCAACAGCAGCCCGGCGGCGGTGAGCGCCGTCCAGCCGGCCACGGCGCCAGGCCCGTCCTCCGCCCGCCCGACCTTGCGGTCGAGCCAGCGCGCGGTCTCCGCGATAGCGGCGAGCGTCTGCCCGCGGAGCTGCGTCCCTTCGCCGGACAGGATCAGCGGTGCGAAGACGAGCCAGTTGCGCAGGCGGTTGCCGACGTGCTCGACCTGCCAGGCGGCCCCCTTGCCGGGCGCGGGATTGGCCTCGAGCCAGGCGCGCAGCAGGCGCTCGGCCGTGGCGAGGCATTGTTCGCGCGGCGCGCTGGCGGCCAGATCGCGCAGCCAGCCGAAGCCGTGGACGGTCCGCTCGAACGGCGGCGTCAGCCGCGCGACCGAATCGAACTCCATCTGCGCGATCGGCGCCTTGACCCCGTAGATCAGGAAATGCCCGGCGCGCAGCGCGACGCCCGCCGCGCGGTCACCGGCATAGGGGCTCTCGACCGTGCCGAGCAGGCGTGGCTTGGCCGGCTTGGCGAACGGCGCGGTGAGCGTCGATCCCGAAACGCCCATGCCGTAGGCGAGGCGGATCAGCCGCTCGCCGGCACCGAGCCGGGGCGGCGCGAGATCGGAAAGGGCCAGCGAACGGCCCGGTTCGAGCACTTCGCGCCGGTCTCTTTCGTGCCGGGTCTTCTCGCGCCGGACCAGATCGTCGCCCGTATCCGCGTGCAGCGGCAGCGCAGGCTCCACCCAGTCGCGATCGTCGGCGTCGCGGGCGCCTCTATCGGCGAGCGGCGCCACGCGGTCCATCAGCCTTCCCCCCTCAGGGCGGCGATATTGGCGGCATAGCGCCCGGGCCCGCCCTTGAACGTGGCGGAGCCGGCGACGAGCACGTCGGCCCCGGCGGCGACGCAGAGCCGCGCGGTCTCCTCGTTCACGCCGCCGTCGACCTCGAGCCGGATGTCGCGCCCGCTGGCGTCGATCATCCGGCGGATCGCCTCGGTCTTGCGCAGCTGGCTGTCGATGAAGCTCTGCCCGCCGAAACCGGGATTGACGCTCATCACCAGTACGAGATCGGCGAGGTCGAGCAGGTACTCGAGCGCGTCGGGCGGCGTGCCGGGATTGAGCACGACCCCGGCCTTCTTGCCCAGGCCGCGGATCGCCTGCAGCGTGCGGTGGGTGTGCGGGCCGGCTTCGGGATGGACAGTGATGATGTCGGCGCCGGCTTCGGCGAACGCCTCGAGATAGGCGTCGACCGGGCTGATCATCAGATGCACGTCGAACGGCTTGTCGGTGTGCGGGCGGAGCGCCTTCACCACGGCTGGGCCGATGGTGATGTTAGGCACGTAATGCCCGTCCATCACGTCGATGTGGATCCAGTCCGCGCCGGCGGCGTCGATCGCACGCACTTCCTCGCCCAGACGCGCGAAGTCGGCGGACAGGATGGACGGGGAAATAAGCGGCGCGGCCATGGTCGATCGCATTGCAAAGGGCGGGAAACTCCGCCTAGAGCGCGACCGGAATCACGACAAGCGCGCACCGCCACCTTTTCCACATAGTGTGCACCAGGCGAGTCGTTCCGGCGATGAATGGTTGTCCAGCGGCGAATTCAGGGCCAATTAAGGCCGCCCGCCGCAGATGCATTGCCAAGACAGGGGGCCGGCCATCGCCGTACCCCGGCGGCATGAATTGCCGCTCGACCTCCCCCCGCAGCAACGATGGACCGCAGCAGACGATGACTCTCAGGAAAACCCTCGGAATTGCCGCCGGCGCGATGCTCACGGCCGGCATGCTGGCGACCGCGCCGGCACAGGCCTATCAGCAGAAGATCTCAAACGACCTCGGCCGGTGCAGCGCCGGCAGCGGCCCGGCTGTCAAGGTGACGGTGACCGGCGTCAAGTCCTCCCGCGGCACGATACGGGTGCAAACCTATCGCGGCACCAGTTCCGAATGGCTCAAGAAGGGCAAGTGGCTCCACCGTGTGGAAGCCTCGGCGCAGCGCGGCACGATGACCTTCTGCCTGCCCGTGCCCTCTGCCGGCACCTATGCCGTGGCTGTGCGTCACGACATCAACGGCAACGGCGACACGGACCTGCGTGAAGACGGTGGCGGTATGTCCAACAACCCGAGCATCAACATCTTCAATCTCGGCAAGCCGAGCTACACGAAGACGGCATTCCCGGTTGGCGACGGCGTGAAGTCGATCACGATCAACATGAAATACTGGGGCTGACGCTGCCCAGAGTGTCGAGCAGGGCCCGCCATTCGGGCGAGTTGTCGCCGCTTCGCGTGGCGCGGTCGATCCGCGACAGGAATTCCGTTGCCGACCGGCCTGCATGGACCGGGCCCTGACCGGCGAAGAGGATACGCCGCGCGAGGCGGCACTCGGCACCGGTGATACGGGGCGCGCCGCGCCGCCCGCCGACCCGCGTCGGCCCCGTGCCGGTCACCACCGTCGTCTCGATCGCCGCCAGCGCATAGCGCCGCAGGGTCTCGGGCGCCCGCTCGGCGCGTTCGATGACGCGCACGAGCAACTCGAGCTCGGCCATCGTCGGCACCCCGCCCAGAGCGTCGAACGCGCCGGTCAGCCAACGCGCTGCGTCCTCGCTGCAACGGTCGCGCGCGGCGCTGCCGTCAAGCAGGTAGGCGCTCAGCGTCTCTACGAAGAAGTCGGTCCACTCCCCGCTGGGGCGTGACAAGGTGCGGTTGAGCGCGAGGATCTCCTCGGCGTCGTCGCGGCTGATCCGCCCCGCGTCCCATTCGAGCTGACGCAGAGCAAGCAGGTGCGGAGCGGAGATCTCACCTTCAGCCACGGCTGTACGTGCGATGTCGGTGAACTGGATGGTCATGGCCTCGCCCTCCTGCCGGTTCGAAGGCGAGTTTCCGGCTCCAATGGTTAAGGGCGGGTTACGAGCGGGCTCGGCCTGCCGCTCACCTGCGGCGCAGTGCCGCAACGCAGGCCGCGCGGTCGACGTCGAGCCCGTCGGACGAGCGGCGGGCGTCGACGTAAGTCGCCGTCGGCTCGGCGCCCGGACGCAGCGGATAGAGGTAGATGTCGAGCACGCAGGCCTCGCCGCTGTATTGCAGCTTGCGCACGTCGCCCTCCCGCACGTCGAGCCGCGCGATGCCGAACACGCGCTGGAGCGCCTCCGCGTCCGCACCGATGACGCCTTCGAGCCCCGGCATGTTCATGACGCGCGGTGCGCGAAAGCCCCCCCCGCCCTGCGGCGGCGCCGGCCGAGTCGGCGGCGGGGCCGACGGGCGCGCGGATGGCGGCGCGGTGCCGCCGGGCGCAGGGGCTTCGGGAATGGCGGTGACGCACGCGCCGAGCAGCGGCAGCAGCGCGAGAGCGAGTATTCTATGCTGCAATGGAGCCTTCCTTGCGGCGATGGACGAGATGGACGGCTGCGGCCGCGCCGAGCACCGGCGCGAGCAGGTTGACGAACGGCACGGCGAGCAGGCCGGCGACCACGCCGCCGAGCAGGAACCGCTCTGGGGCACGGATCGGCGCTTCGGCCCCCCGCGTGTGGCGATGCCGGGCCCAGGCGAGATCCTGCAGCTCGCGCCCGAGGAGCCAGGCATTGACCGCCCAGAACAGCACGGCAGGACCGATCGCGGTAAACAGCAGCGGGATCGCGAGCACCAGCGCCACGAGATTGGCGAGCACGGCGCGCAGGGTGGCCCGCGCGCCCATCCCCAGCTCCTCGCGCCAGCCCGGATCGCGCGCGTTCGCACGCGCCTGCGGATAATGCTTCAGCTCCACCGCGCGGACCACCTCGTCGGCGAAGAACTGCAGCACCGCCAGCGCGACGATGCGGAACAGCAGCCAGCCGCCCACCAGCATCAGGACCAGCCCCACCAGCGCGCCGATCTCGTCGCTGCCGGCGATCTCCCACCGCGCGAGCAGGGCCTCGATCCCCGCCGCCGCGCCGATCCCGAGCGCGAGGAAGATCGCCAGCGTCACCGCGATCGACTTGGCCAGCACGCGCAGCACGGCGGGATCGGTCAACTGACCGGCCGCACGGCCCAGGGCTGAGGGAAGCGAAAGCATCGCGCGAGGGAATGGGCCGGGCCGGAGGGCCAAGTCAATCGCAAAGCCTTGGCGCGAGAACCCGCAGCGGCTAGGCGCGGCGCTTTCCCGGACAATCAGGATTCGCCGTGACTCAGCAGACGCCCGAACCGCGCTACGACGTAATCGCCATCGGCAATGCCATCGTCGACGTGATGGCCCCGTGCAGCGAGGAGCTGATCGAGGAGCTCGGCCTCAACAAGGGCGGGATGACCCTGGTCGACACCGCCCGCGCGCAGGAGCTCTACGACGCGATGGGGCCGGCGCGAGAGATCTCGGGCGGATCGGCGGCCAACACGCTGGCGGGCCTGTCCGCGCTCGGCGCGCAATGTGCGTTCATTGGCCAGGTCGCCGACGATCAGCTCGGCGAGGTCTTCGCGCACGACATCCGTGCGGTCGGGATCGATTTCGACACCCCGCCGCGCCGGGGCGATCCGCCCACGGCGCGCTGCCTGATCTTCGTCACACCCGATGCGCAGCGCACGATGAACACCTTCCTCGGCGCGAGCCAGTACCTGCCCCCGGCGACGCTCGACGCCGAAGCCGTCGCGGCGGCCAGGATCCTCTATCTCGAAGGCTACCTGTGGGATCCGGAGGAGCCGCGCGCGGCCATGCGCCGGGCGATCGAAGCCGCGCGCGCCGCAGGGCGGAAGGTCGCCTTCACCCTGTCCGAAGTCTTTGTGATCGAGCGCCACGGCGACGATTTCCGCGCGCTGATCGACGACGGACTGATCGACATCCTGTTCGCCAACCACCTCGAACTCGCCGCACTGACCGGCGAGAACGACCTCGAGGCCGGGATCGCCGCGCTCAAGGACAAAGTGCCGACGCTGATCGTGACCTGCAGCGCAGACGGCGCGATCGCGCTCTCGGGCGGCGAGCGGGCGCGCGTCGCCGCCGAACCGATCGAGCGGGTGGTCGATACGACCGGCGCAGGGGATCTCTTCGCCGCGGGCTTCCTCTACGGCCACGTGAACGGCGAACCGCTCGCGACCTGCCTGCGCCGGGGCGCGATCGCCGCCGCCGAAGTGATCAGCCACTACGGCGCGCGGCCGGAAGCCGACCTGCAGAAGCTGATGGACGAGCGGCTGACCGCCTGACGGCGCACTTTGGGGAGGTCGGGACGCCTCCCCCTTTGGATTAGAACCGAGCGTGCCTGGGCGGATCAGTGCACGAAGCGCGCGACCACGTCGCGGTAGCTGCGGCTGACTTTCACTTCCGCGCCGCTGTCGAGCACGAGGAAGCACTCGCCGTTGGTGTGCGGCCGCACCTGCCGGACCTGATCGAGATTGACGATGGTCGAGCGGTGGACGCGCTGGAACTTGCGCGGGTCGAGCCGGCGCTCGAGATCCTTCATCGTCTCGCGCAGGATCAGCGAATTGTCGCCGGTGTAGATGCACATGTAGTCGCCCGCGGCCTCGATATGCTCGATCGAGCCAACCTCGACGCGGAAGATCTGTCCGCGATCCTTGATGTTGATCAGCTTCTCGAACCGATCGCTCGACTCGCTCTCGCTCTCGGCGAATTCCTCGGCCGCGTCGGGCGCCACTTCGCTCAGCACGTTGAGCAGCTTTTCCGCGTCTTCGGCGGAGCGCTTCTCCGCCAGGCGCTGGCGTACGCGCTCGATGGTATCGGCCAGCTTGTCCGGGTCGACCGGCTTCATCAGGTAGTTGACCGCATTCGCCTCGAACGCGCGGATCGCGTGTTCCTGGAACGCGGTGACGAAGACGAACAGGGGCGGCTCGATCTCCATCACGCCCTTGACCACCGAGAACCCGTCGAAGCCCGGCATCTGGATGTCGAGGAAGACCAGATCGGGTTTCTCGGTCTTGATCTTGCGGATCGCCTCGCGCCCGTTGGCGCAAGTTTCGATCACTTCGACGTCCTCGAAAGCTTCGAGGCGGACCTGAAGGCCCTGTATGGCGAGTTTCTCGTCGTCGACGATGATGGTGCGGATGGTCATGCTTTGGTTCCGATTGGCCGCTTGGTGATCTGCGCGGCAGGAGGGGGAGGCAGAGAATTCCCGGAAATACGCGGTTGAGGGGCGGCAGGTTCCTCCGCCCCGGCGAAATCGTGTGGGATCTCGATCATTACGGTGAAGCCGCCTTCGGGCGGCGTGCGGATTTCAAACAGGTGGTCGTCGCCATAGGCCTGTGCAAGCCGGTTCCTGATATTGGCGAGGCCGACCCCGGTCGAAACCGCCTGACCCTCGCCCGTTATTGCACGCGGAAGGCTGGGACGCATCTGGCTGGCTTGCAAGCCCGGTCCGGTATCGGAAACGGTGACGCGCAGACGGTTTCCGACGAGTCGAGCGGCGACGCTGATTCGCGCGCCTTCTTCCTGCGCCGAGACCGCGTACTTGATCGCGTTTTCGACCAGCGGCTGGAGCAGCATTGAGGGGAGCCGGGCGTGCGCGGCAGCCGGTTCGATGTTGAACTCGGTCCGCAGCCGCTCCTCGAAACGCATGCGCTCTATCCCGAGGTAGAGCTTGAGCGTCTCGACCTCCTGCGCCAGCGTGACTTTGCCGCCGGGCTGGCTGATAAGCGTGTGCCGCAGGAACGACGACAGCCGGGTCAGCATCGCATTGGCCGGTTCGGTCTGCTTGAGCAGCACCAGCGTGCTGATCGAGTTCAGCGTATTGAACAGGAAATGCGGATTGAGCTGATAGCGCAGCATGGCGAGCTGCGCGCTCGTCGCCTGCGCTTCCAGCCGTTCGAGCCGGTCGGTCTGCTCCTCGACCTGAAGGAAGTAGTTGATCGCGTAATAGAGCGCCGACCAGGTGCCGAGCAGAGTGAAGGGCAGCATCGAAATGCCCACCAGAATGGTAGCGAAGCTGGATTCGCTTTGCGGCCGGTAGAGCATGAAGACCCAGCCGTCGATCGCCGCGTAAACCCCCACCGCAATGGCAAGTGCGATCGCCGTAATCCCCCAGGTCACCAAGGGGCGGCGATTGATCAGCTTTCGATAGACGACCGACAGGACGAGGCTGATCGAAAAGCCGGTGACGATCTCGATCGCCAGCGGAACCATGAAGTCGAGCGACTGCCCGTTCGCGATCGCGGTCACCGCGCGCAGCAGCATCGCTCCGCCCCAACCGGCGAACTGCAGGTTCCAGAAGGCGCTGTTCTTGTTGGCGAAAAACGGCGCAGGTGGTGAAGGCAGCACGGCCATAACCAGCGCTTTAGCCGATTTCCGCCGCATTCGTCAGATTGTTTTGGCGTGCCCGGCGCGGCGCGCTAGGATGCCCGCAAAGGGAGAGCTGGTGATGAACGCAACCGATCACACGCTTCACAGCGCTGCGGAGCGCGCGAAGTTCCGCGAGATGAAGGAAGGCACGGCGCAGGACTGGGCCATCATCGGCGGCGAGTACCGCCAGTTCGCCAAAGGCCTGCCCGACCGCGTGCTCGAACATCTGCGACTGCTCGACGGCGATTTCGGCGGCTTTCCGGTCTGCCGGCTCGAACACTCGCTGCAGACCGCGACGCGCGCGCACCGCGACGCGCGCGACGAGCAATATGTCGTCATGGCGCTGCTGCACGACATCGGTGACACGCTGGGCAGCTATAACCATCCCGAGGTCGCCGCCTCGATCATCAAACCCTTCGTGCGCGAGGAACTGCACTGGATCTGCCAGCATCACGGGCATTTCCAGGGCTATTACTACTTCCACTACCTCGGCATGGACAAGGACGCGCGCGAGGCGTTCCGCGGAAGCGAGCACTTCGACGCGTGCGCAGAGTTCTGCGAGAAGTACGACCAGGCCGCGTTCGATCCCGACTACGAGAGCGAGCTGCTCGATTTCTTCGAGCCGATGGTGCGGCGGGTGATGGCGAGGCCGCTGGCGAGCCTCTACCAGCTCGACGAGCAAGCCGAAGCCGCCGAATAAGCGGGCTGCCCGTTCGCCGGCCTAGTCGGCGACCTCGCGCACGAAATGACGGGACCAGTCGGCGCTTCCGTCGGGCGCGCGGACGGCCTCCACCAGCGCGATTTCGGCCTCGATCGTCTCGGCGCGCTCGTCCCATCCCTCATGCGTCCGCTTGCGGAACAGGCCGCCGCCGTGGTCGGGGCCCCAGCGGCGCATGAAGCGCAGCGCGGCCCCGGGCTCATAGCCGGCGTTGGCAAGCAGCCAGGGCATCATGCGGTCGGCTTCGCGCTCGGTGATGCGCACGTTGCGCCACTTGCGCCCATGCTGGTCGAGCCAGACGCGGTGCCGCAGGAGATTGTGCGCGAACTCATGCGCTATGGCCGCGGCGAATTCGTCTTCGGGATAGGAGAGACCCACGAACTTGCGCCCGATCACGACCCGCGCGCCCTCCGCCGCCGCGCCGTCGCCGCCGATGATCTCGAAGCGGCTCGGGCAGGCCTGAACCCCCTCCAGCACGATGTCGCCCCGGCCGGGGAGCGTGACGAGCACCTTGCCGTCGGCTGCGAGCGAGGAGTCGATCGCATCGTGCAGGCGCGCGAGGCGGCGCCAGTCTTCTTCCTCGGCCGCAGGAAGTGCGGCGACCACCGTGCCATCGATCGCCGCGATCTCGTCGTTCGCGCGCAGGCCCGCCGCGTGCGCCGGCGAACCGGGCGCGACGGCCTGGACGGCGATCGGGCCGGCGATGCCGGCCGCCTTGCGCATCGCTTCGGGTTCGGCGTAGCCGGCCATGTCCTGCAGCAGCAGGCCGACGGCGGGCCGCGCATCGCTGCAATAGGCCGCATTCCCGGCGGCGAGGCGCCATCCGATCGCGAGCAGCCGTGCGTCGCTTTGCTGGAGCGCGGCAAGCGCCGCTGCCGCCGACTCCTCGCGAGATTCCGCCAGCGCCGGCTGCGCCAGCGCCAGGAGCAGCGCGAGCGCCGGCGCAGCGCGGATCACGAGCCGCGCGCTGCGGCGATCGCTTCCTGCAGCGCGTCGTAGCCGATCGCCCCCTGGAGCACACGGCCGCCGATCACCCAGCTCGGCGTGCCCGAGAAGCCAAGCGTGTCGGCAAGCCCCATGTTCTTCGCCAGTTCGCGCGAAGCCTCGTCCGATGCGGCGAAGCGCTGCGCTTCAGCCATGTCGAGCGCGGCCGCCTGCGCTGCCTTCTCGATGCTCGCTGCATTGGGCGGGCCGAGTGCGAACATCGCATCGTGGAACGCCTCGTACTTGCCCTGGCGAGCGGCGGCGAGCGCCATGCGCGCGGCCTCCTCGCTGCCCTGGAAGATCGGCCATTCGCGAATAACGACGCGAAGGTCCGGGTTTTCCTCGACCAGACGCGCAACGTCGGGCTGGCTCATCTTGCAGTAGGTGCAGCCGTAGTCGGTGAATTCGACCAGCGTCACTGCGCCTTCGGGATTGCCCAGCACGGCGCCGGGGAACGGCACCTCGACCTCGTCCGCGACCTGCGCGAGCCGTTCCTCCGCCTGCTTCGCCTGATAGCGGTCGGCCATTTCGGGGAGCAGTTCGGGGTTCTCGAGCAGATAGGCGCGCGTGTGCTTGTCACCGAGCCCGCTCAGCGACCAGGCGGCAGCCCCGGCAAAGCCGAACGCGAGCGCGAGAAGCGCGACGAGAAGGTAATGGCGTATTGTCATGGGGCTGCGAGCGCTACCGGCGCTCCCGCTCGCGTTCAAGCGCGGCGCGGGCCTGGAGCGCAATATCCTGCGCGCGGATCCAGTCGGGCGAACCCTCGGGAAGGCCCGCCTCTGCCGCCTGCGCGCTGCGGATCGCCTGTGCGTACTGCCGGTTCATGACCTGCTGCTCAGCACTCGCGAGCCGCGCGCGCGGCATATCACCCTGCGCGGCGTAAACCACGCCGAGCTGGTACCAGGCGAAGGGATTGAGGCGGTCGCGGCCGACCGCCCCGCGCAGCACCCGCTCCGCCTCGTCGAAATGCGCCCGATCCTCCGTCGCGATCAGCGCATGGCCGAACATCGAGGCAATCAGCGGCTGGTTGCGGGTGAGCTCGGTCGCGCGGCGCAGCGGCTCGATCGCCTCCTCCGGCCTGCCCGATTCGAGCAGGACCTGGCCCTTGAGCTCGAGGAAATAGGGGTCGTTAGGCGCGATCTCGAGCAGAGCGTCAGTCTCCGCCAGCGCCTTCTCCATCTGCGCATCCTTATGCCACGCGTAAGCCCGGGCATAGCGCGCCGGAACGCCGCTCATGGTCTCGGGATAGGCCTGCAGAGTCCGCTCGGGCGTCTTCTGGTAGCCGAACAACTTGGCTTTCACCCGCTCGAAGCGCTGCTGCAGGTCCGCATCATCCGGCGCTTCCCACGCAGGGTCCTTGGTATAGACCTCGCGCAGACGTGCGATGCGATCGCCCGACAACGGGTGCGTGCGGCCGAAAGCGACTTCGTCATCCTGACTGTATCCGTAGCGAAACTCCTGGTTCTGCAGCTTGCCGAAGAAGGCGAGCGAGCCGCGCCCGGAGATGCCGGCCTTGGAAAGATATTCCGCGCCGGCGGCGTCGGCGGAGGATTCCTGCACCCGGCTGAAGGCGAGGTACTTGCCGAGCGCCGCGCGCTGGCCGGCCATGATCATGCCCATGGCCGCGTCGCCCGCACCGGCGAGTGCCGCGCCGACGCCAAGCAGCAGCGAGAGGAGCGAGATATTGGTCGCCGCGCCCGCGCCTTCCGAATGGCGGATGATGTGCCCGCCGGTGATGTGGCCAAGCTCGTGCGCGATCACGCCCTGGACCTCATTGGCGGTCTCCGCCGCGTCGATCAGGCCGGTGTGGATGTAGACCGCCTGCCCGCCGGCGACGAAGGCGTTGATCGAAGGATCGTTGATCAGCACGATCTCTACATTGCCGGACTGGAGACCCGCGGCCTCGACCAGCGGCGCGGCCATGTCGTCTAGCAGCGCCTCGGTCTCGGCATCGCGCAGGATCGACTGCGCCGCCGCGGGCTGCGCCATCAGCGAAAGAACCGCGATCAGCGCGAGGAATCGGGCGAGAAGCTGCATTTGTGCTCTTGCTAGCGGTTCGGGGGCTGAACCGCCAATGAAGATCGCGCGCGCGGCGCTCAGGGCGTCTCGTGCGCCTGCTCGACCGTTTCCACGATCCGTGCCGCATCGCCCTGCGGCCTGAGCCCGGCCGCGCGCAGGAATTCCTGGCCGACGGCATAGCTGTCGCCCAGCCACAGCGGAACGCCCGCCGCCTCGATCGCCGCCTTGCCGGCGAGTTCCTCGGGCGAGAGCGGTTCGGTGGTCGCAGTTCGGATAAACACCGCGGCGATCCGGCCGAGGTTGCCGCTCACCACGTCGGCATAGGCCGGCAGGTCCCCCTGCGTGTCGTCGCCGATCAACGCGAAGCGGATGTCGGGGTACATCGCCATGACCGTATCGATCGCCGCGCGCTTGTGCTCGCCGTGGCTCGCGCTGCCCAGGGTCGCGCGGTCGAAGCCCCAGTCGCGCAGCAGCAGCGGCCCGAGCGGGAGCTTCCGAACCCGCAGAAAGGCGACGAGGTAGGAGAACAGGTTCCACGGGCTCGACGAGACGTAGAAGAACGGCCGGTGCGTGGCGGGGATCGCATCGCCCGCGCCGCCCTTGCCCGGCAATACCGCACCGCCGCCGAGCGCGCCGTAGAATGCGTCCACCCCGGGCACCGCGATCCGCTCGTCCGGCAGCTCGGCCAGCACGCGGCGCCAGTTGCGCATCAACTGACGGAAACCGCCGGTAATGCCGGTCTCGACGATCGTGTCGTCGATGTCGGAGATTACCGCCAGCAGCGTCGCGCTGCCCGGCACGAGAATGTGCCCTTCGACGCACTGCGGCCCCTCCCGGTTCAGCCAGTGGAGGCACACGATCTCCCACGCCGGGTCACGCGGCAGCGGCCAGCCTTCGCCGAGTTCGATCTCGAAACGGACGAAGCCTTCCCGATCGGTGGTGGCGAAATGGTCGGAGGTTTCGCCCTCGGGCGACTTAATCTCGAGCCGTACGTCGAGCCCGGCAGCCTCGCGCGAGGCGAACTGCGCGAGCATCGTACGCATGGCCTGCAGGCGGCCGCCATTCTCGAAGCCGGGCTTGCCGGAGCGCAGCGCCCGCGCCGCGATCACCAGGCGATCGGCACTCCGGTAGCCGAAGTAGGGCTGCAGGCGAACGGGCTGGCCGGAGAAGAAATCCATCGCCTGCGAAGGGGTAGCGCTCGCACGCGTCCGAGGATAGCCCGCGCGGCTCTCAGGCTACCAGCTTGCGCCCCACACGCTCGATCAGGGCCTGATCGTCGGAGACCTCGCCGATCACAGCGACATCGCCGTCGACACGGCGGATCACGACGAGACCGAACTCCGCGCCTTCCGGCGCAATCGCCTCGAACCCGCGCGGCTCGATCGCGCGCAGCTTCCTGGCGAGGCGAGTGTGCGGCGATTCTGACTTGTCCGCCTTGCCACTTTCCTCGCGGCGCAGCTTGCGCTCGGCCTTTACCACGCCCTTGAGGCCGCCCTCGGCCGCCGCGAGGAAGCCGGTGAGCGTCCCGGGCGCCAGACCCAGGCGGTGGGCGTGGCCGAGAACCGCGGCATATTCGGTGAGACGCGTCTTGTCGTAATCGGCACCGAAGACGAGCTTGACGACCGGCGTCATCGGCGCGCGTTCCTGCACCTTCAGGCCGTTCTGCGCCACGAGCGCTTCGAACTCGTCCGACGCGGCCGCCGCGGCGAGGCTGAAATCATATGCCCGCCCAACCGCGTCGTAGAGCGCGCCCCGGCTGCGGTCCTCGCAGCTCAAAGCCGCCTGAACGCAGGCGCGCGCCGCCGCGAGACTGGCGACGAGCCCCTGTTCGGCAGGGTCATGCCCGTGCAGCGCCGGAGCCAGTTCGTCATCGGTGACGAGCGGAATCGCATAGGGCTTCTTCGGCACCGACTGGCGCGCGATCATCGCGGCCATGCGCCAGGCGCCCTGGTCGTCATCTGCGTCGCCGCGCCCGGTCTCGCCGAAAGCCGGCGCGGGATAATCGTCGGCGGGTGCTCCGGGAGCCGAGGAAGCGTCCAGCGTTGCGACTCCGTCGACCGGACCGTCGGCCCAGTTGGTCACCGGGTCGGGATCGCGGGGCCCGTCGTCCGCCAGCTCGTCCGGATCGAGCGCCTGATCGATCTCCAGCATGAGCTCGTCGGTGGTGTGCTGGTCGGCGATCTCCTTCCAGTTGATCACGCCGTAGATGAAGTCGATCGTGTCGTCGTCGCTCGAGAACGGCAGGAGAATGCCGCGGTAGAGGATCGTCGCCCCGCGCTGATTCACGAATTCGGCTTCGAAGCCGATCGGCGCCTGGTTGGCGAGGATCTGCATGTAGTGATCGGTGATCCGGCTCAGCAGAGAGCGCGCAGGCACGTCGGTAAGCGCACCGATCTCGCCGTCGGCGCCGCATTCGACGGCGAGTTCGGTGCCGAGATACAACACTGCCGGGTTCTCGATACCGGCCGTGAAGTCGAGCAGGATGCTGTAGGGGCCGAAGTCGGGCAGGGCGACCGGATCGAGATCCTCGACCGAGGGAAAATTGCGATCTGCCAGCAGGCCGGCCCAGTGGTTGTAGGCGCGCACCTGCATCCGGCGCTCGTCGCTGCCGATCGCAGCGGGCGGCGGCTCGTGCGTGCCTTCGTCCCCGGCATGGCCGAGACCGCGATCGCCTTCGCCGTAGTCCGGCGAATCGAAAGTGCCGCGCAGTGTGTCCATCGCCTCGTCGAAGCCCCCGATGCCTATTCCGGGACCGTTCTGGCGCGACGTGGTAAAGTTACGGTTAAGTCGCGCCGGCTGGAGGCGCCAGGCCGTCGGACAGGCCCCGGTCGGTTCCGCACAGTCGGTCCCAGACGCGGAAGTAGAGGCCGAAATTGCACGCGTAGTGCTCGTGATGGCGCTGGTGGTGGCTGGCGGTGATCAGCCAGCCGCCGAGCCGCGAGCGGACGAGGGCGCGGGGAAACAGCTCCCACCCCATGTGATTGGTCACGCCCATGACAGTCATGATCGCCAGCACCAGCCCCAGCATGGCGACGTGAATCGGGATCAGGAATACCAGAGCGGGGATGATCACCGCTCCGGTCAGCGCCTCGATCGGGTGGAAGCTCATCGCCGCCCAGGCGGTCGGCGGGCGGCTCGAATGATGCACCGCATGGGCGATGCGGAACAGCCGCGGGCGGTGCATCCAGCGATGCGTCCAGTAGAACCAGGTGTCGTGCGCGAAGAGATAGAGGAGCAGCGACAGCGGCAGATACCACAGAGGGTACGCGTCCCAGCCGGTGTAGATCAGGGTCCAGCCGCGTTCCTGCCAACCCCAGGCGACCACGCCTGCGGGAATGCCGTAGATCGCGGCGGAAAACAGCGACCAGCCGATCTCGCGCCCGATCTGCGGACCCAGGCGGGCATAGAGCCCCGGCCGCACGCGCGCGGTCGCGAAGGCGAACAGCCCGCTCGCGGCGAAATAGCGCAGCGCCACGATCGCGGTCATCGCCAGGGCGGAGAGGATAACGGCGAGAGTCATCGCAGCCGCATTATGCCGCAGCGGCACGCGACGCGACAGAGCGCATGCGATGTCTTGATGCCATTCCATATGATCCCTATGCGGTTCATATACGAATCATATATGGAGAACCCGCATGGGTATCGTCAGTATCGAAGACGAACTGCACGAGCAGGTGCGCCGGGCGAGCAAGGTTTCGTTCCGCTCGATCAACGCGCAGGCTGCCTACTGGATCAAGATCGGCATGCTGTGCGAGACCAACCCGGCGCTCAGTTTCATGGAGATCATCGAGCGGGAGCGCCGCTCCGCAGGCGTTTCGGCGCCATCCCTGGCGGAAGCGCAGCATGACGAAGCGGCCTGAGGAGCTTGCGCTGCTGGCCGAATCCGGCCGGCTTCTCGCATCGGTGTTCGAAATGCTGGACCGGACGCCGCTCGCAGGCATGTCGACGCTCCAGATCGACGGAATGGTCGAGCGCTTCATCGTCGAGGATCTCGCGGCGCGGCCCGCGAGCAAGGGCCAGTACGGGTACGGCTTCGTCCTGAATGCTTCGGTGAACAACGTGGTCTGCCACGGCGTGCCATCGGCCGAGGACGTGCTGCGGGGCGGAGATATCGTCAATCTCGATATCACGCTCGAGAAGAACGGCTATATCGCCGACTCGAGCAAGACCTACCTCATCGGCGAGGTCGAGCCTGCCGCGAAGAGGCTGGTCCGAACCGCCTACGAAGCCATGTGGATGGGAATCCGGGCGGTCCGCCCGGGCGCGCGGCTCGGCGACATTGGCTCGGCGATCGAGCGGCACGCCAAGCGCGGCGGCTATTCGGTCGTGCGCGAATATTGCGGCCACGGCATCGGCCGCGAGATGCACGAGGAGCCGCAGATTCTGCACTTCGGCAAGCCCGGAACCGGCCTGGTCCTGCGCGAAGGCATGGTCTTCACGATCGAACCGATGCTCAACCGCGGCCGGAGGGGCGTGAGAACCGAGAAGGACGGCTGGACCGTAGTGACGCGCGACGGCTCGCTGTCCGCGCAGTTCGAGCACACGGTCGCCGTCACCGCGTCGGGCGTGTCGGTGCTGACCCTGCGCCCCGACGAGCGCGGTATGATCGAGAAGATGAAGCTCGTCGCCTGAGGCGCGACTCAGGCCACTTCGCGCGCGATGTATTCGGGGTAGAAGCTGGGGGCGCGGTCCGACCAGCCGGGTGCGGTCGCGGCGGCCTCGCTCAGCGACTGGAGCAGGACCTTGCGGCGTGCAGGCTCGATCTGCGGCAGGGCGCTCGCGGCGCAGAAGGCGCTCGGCAGCCACGGCCGTGCCTCGGCGCCGAGCAGCCGTTCGTAGAGGAAGCGGAAGGCGGAGAAGCTCTCGATCCGCTCCTGCGCGAGATCGAACGCGGCCACGCGCACGAGCTTGCCGATGAAGCCTTCGATACCGTCGAGTGCGGTGCCGGCGGGGATCGCCGCCCGCAGCGCCTTGAGGTCCTGATAGGCGACGTACTGGCTGCGGATCGCGGTGTTCTCGCCGGCATCGCGCGCCCACAGCTTGAAGGCGTCCTGCCGGCCGAGCCCGATATCGAGGCTGCGGCGGATGTAGCGCTGCTCGGCAGCCGTGAAGCTCGCGAACTCGCGCATCTCGGCGATCGTCAGCGATGCGGTTCCGGTCTTGGCCATGGGGCGGTTTCCCTGTTGCGCAGAGGCACCATCGCCGGACTCGGTTAAATTCGGGTTAGCCGCACCGATTCTGTGGTCAGATCAGTCCGGCCAGGGGGCTCGATGGGTCGGCATACTTGCGGGTCGCCATGCGTCCTGAGAGATAGGCGTCGCGCCCGGCCTCGACCGCAAGCTTCATCGCGCGCGCCATACGGATGGGATCCTTCGCCTCGGCAATGGCGGTGTTCATCAGTACGCCATCGCAGCCGAGTTCCATCGCGACCGCGGCATCGCTCGCCGTACCGACCCCGGCGTCGACCAGCACAGGCACGCTCGCGCCCTCTACGATCAGGCGGATCGTCACGCGGTTCTGGATGCCGAGGCCCGAGCCGATCGGGGCGCCGAGCGGCATGACCGCGACCGCGCCCGCATCTTCGAGCTGCTTGGCCGCAATCGGATCGTCGACGCAGTAGACCATCGGCAGGAAGCCTTCGCTCGCCAGCGTCTCGGTCGCGCGCAGCGTTTCGCGCATGTCGGGATAGAGCGTGCGCGCTTCGCCCAGCACTTCCAGCTTGACCAGGTCCCAGCCGCCGGCCTCGCGCGCCAGGCGCAGGGTGCGGATCGCTTCCTCTGCGGTGAAGCAGCCGGCGGTGTTGGGCAGATAGGTGACTTTCTTCGGATCGATGAAGTCGGTGAGCATCGGCGCCTTGGGGTCACTGACGTTCACCCGGCGCACTGCGACGGTGACGATCTCCGCACCCGAAGCTTCCAGCGCAGCGGCGTTTTGCGCAAAGTCCTTGTACTTGCCCGTGCCGACGATCAGCCGCGAGCGGAACGTGCGCCCGGCGACCGTCCAGGTGTCGTCGCTTCCCGCCGCATGGTCGCCGCCGCCGACGAAGTGCACGATCTCCAGCACGTCGCCGTCGGCCAACGCCGTGTCCGCGAGCGTCGAGCGCGGGACGATCTCGCCGTTCCGTTCTACGGCCACTTTCTCGGGTGTGAGGTCGAGCTCGCGCACCAGCGCGGCGATGGTCGGGGCGGAGGAACGGCGGGTCTCGCCGTTGACGGTGAGGGAAAGGGGGGCTGCCATGCCCCGCGAGATAGCGCTCAATGCGCGTGGCGCAAGTTGAGGAAGTGTCCGATCGAAACGAGCGAGACGCCAATCACGGTCAGCACGACCTCGCCCGTGCCGTGCGGCATGGCGAGTGCACCCCCCATGAAGCTGAGCCCGGTCATGGCCGTTACGAATGGCGCGGCGCGGCGGTGGGTCAGCGCGCCCCAGCCGATCGCGACCGCGGCGATCACGAGCGCTATCGCAAGTCCGACGCGGTGAAAGGCCGGCGCGAGCAGGAACTCGCCGCCGATCCCGAGCGCCGAGACGATGACGATCGAGGCCAGGCAATGCAGCAGGCACAGCCCGGAGAGAACGACGCCTGCACGGTCGAGCCGAGCGCGAATCGAGGAGAGCGGATTACTCATTGGCGAGGCCCATGTATGTGATAATGTATCATAGCGCAAGCGCAAATCGGCAAAGCCCTTGCGATTTGCGGAATGCGGACGCATCAGGCGGCTCCATGGTCTCCAAGACGAATTTCGGCGCCGGCACGGCCGTGCTGACGCCCGCCACAGCCCGCCCCGCCGCTCTCGCCCGCTGGCTATGGATCGTCGCCTGGATGGTCGTGGCGATGATCGTGGTCGGCGGCATCACCCGGCTGACCGAATCGGGCCTGTCGATCACCGAATGGAAGCCTGTCACCGGCGCGATCCCGCCGCTGACCGACGCGCAGTGGCAAGCCGAGTTCGAAGCCTATCAGCAGATCGGCGAGTACCAGCAGATCACCGGCCCAGCCGGAATGACGCTGGCGGATTACAAGTTCATCTACTTCTGGGAATGGGCCCATCGCCTGCTCGGCCGTCTGATCGGGCTGGCCTTCGCCCTGCCGCTCGCCTGGTACTGGATTCGCGGCGCGATTCCCAGCGGATACAAGCTGCGGCTGCTCGCGCTGCTCGCGCTCGGGGGCCTGCAAGGGGCGTTCGGCTGGTTCATGGTGCGCTCGGGCCTGTCCAGCGAGGTGACCGACGTCAGCCATTTCTGGCTGTCGATCCATCTGCTCACCGCGCTGTTCACCCTCGGCGGCCTCGCATGGACGGCCTTCGATCTCCACCGGCTCGCGCAGATCCCGGGCGCCCGCCCCGCGCGGCTCGGCGGGCTTGCGCTGATCGCCTCACTGATCCTGTTCGTCCAGCTCCTGCTCGGCGCCTGGGTCGCTGGCCTCAACGCAGGGTTGGCGTCCGATACCTGGCCGCTGATGCAGGGGCGGTTCGTGCCTGAGTTCGACACGTCGCGCGGGCTGTTCTGGGCGATGACCCACGACCCGTTCCTGATCCACTTCCTCCACCGCTGGTGGGCCTGGGTGGCGGTGGCGGCGCTGGTCGTGCTCGCGCGCAAGGTCCGCCCGCTCGATCGGCGCGCCTCGATCGCGATCCACGCGGCTTTCGGCACGCAGATCATCCTAGGCATTGCCACCGTCTGGACCGGCGTATCGCTGTGGGTGGCGACCGCGCATCAGTTGGTCGGCGCCTTGCTGGTGATTGCCGTGACCTGGGGTGCCCATGTCCTGGGGCGGCGGCCGTGAGCGCGCTCGTCTGGTGCCCCTGCCCGGACGAGGACACTGCCAAGTCGCTTGCCCGCACGCTGGTCGAGGAGAAGCTCGCCGCCTGCGGAAACGTCGTCGGCCCGATCGATTCGGTCTTCTGCTGGCGCGGCGAAGTCGACGAAGCCCGCGAGTTCGGGCTCCTGCTGAAGACCGACGTGCGTCTGCTGGAGCAAGCCGTCGCGCGGCTCGAACAAGCGCATCCCTATGACGAGCCCGCCGTGCTCGGCTGGCGCTGCGACGCGGCGGGCGCGGCAACGCAGGCCTGGCTTGGGGCTTTAGTGGGGCCGCGCGGGTGACGGCGCCCTTCGACCGCCGAGGCGCACTTGCCGCGTTGGGGGCCGTGATGGGCGCCGTTCTCGGTGGAGCGCGCGTTGGTGCTCAGGTGGCCGAAGCCCCGGGTTTCAGAGCGCCGGGCGAGCCGATGCGGCTCACCCGGGTGCTCGAGCGCGAACTGGGCGACGGTGCCAAGGTCACCGTCACTCGCACCTGGCGCGTCCGCTTTGTCGCGCATGCGGCCGGATATACGGTCGAGGGCGAGCAGATCGCGGTCGAGGTCGACGCACCGCCGCCCCTTGCAGCGCTGGCCGATGTCGAGCGGAAGAATCCGCATGCAGGCCCCTTCCCCGTCGCGCTGGACAAGGCCGGACTGATCGTCGGCGAGGAACAAGCAGGCGCTACCTCCATCCCAGGCCTTGAGGCAGCGGCGAAGACGTATCTCGAGGGCGCGACGCCGGAGCGGCAGGCGGACGCGATGCAGTATGTCCGGGCCGTGCAGCAGGCCGGCGCCGCGATGACCAGCCGATGGCCGGAGGATCTGTTCTATCCGGTCGCCGCTCGCCGCGACCAGCGGACACTGCCGCTGCCGGACGGCGGATCGGGCACAATCGACGTCAGTTTCGCAGGCACACTCGCCCCCGGCGGGCGCCATCTCGCAACGGCGGAGCGGCGGATCGAGACGACCGTGAAGGACAGCGTACGCGCGTCGCGGGAAACATGGCGGCTGGAGCCGCTCGAGTAGCACGGTATTATTTTACCTCCGCCGAAAACCCCGGATTTGCTTGACTTTCGAGCGGTCGGACGACAAATGCGCCGCTCCCGCGCCCGCTCTCATGCGGATTCGCGGCGAGAGACATTTCGAAGGAATTGAAGCCATGAAGGCGCTCCACAAGAGCACCCGGTCGATCAAACCGGCCGAGGTCGAGAAGAAGTGGCACCTGATCGATGCCGAGGGTCTGGTCGTCGGCCGCCTCGCTGCGATCGTCGCCAACATCCTGCGCGGCAAGCACAAGCCGAGCTACACCCCCCACGTCGACTGCGGCGACCACGTGATCGTGATCAATGCCGATAAGGTGCGGTTCACCGGCAACAAGCTGGGCGACAAGAAGTACTACAAGCACACCGGCTATGCCGGCGGGATCAAGGAAACGACCCCGGCCAAGGTGCTCGAAGGCCGCTTCCCCGAGCGCGTGCTCGAAAAGGCGGTCGAGCGCATGGTTCCGCGCGGTCCGCTGGGCCGCGACCAGATGCGCGCGCTGCACCTCTATGCCGGGACCGAGCATCCGCACGACGGCCAGAAGCCCGAAGTGCTCGACGTTGCCTCGATGAACCGCAAGAACAAGGTCTCCGCATAATGGCTGATGACGACAAGAACACCGTGTCCGATCTGTCGGACCTCAAGAACATCGCCGGCGACGCCCCCGAGAGCGACGCGGTGACGATCGCCGAGAGCACCGCCCCGCTGCGGGAGCAGGAGCTCGACCAGCAAGGCCGCGCCTACGCCACCGGCCGCCGCAAGGACGCCGTGGCCCGCGTGTGGATCAAGCCAGGCAAGGGCAAGATCACCATCAACGGCCGCGACCAGGAAACCTACTTCGCACGGCCGACGCTGCGCCTGATCATCAACCAGCCCTTCGCGATCACCGATCGCACGGAGCAGTTCGATGTCATCGCCACCGTCAAGGGCGGCGGGCTTTCGGGCCAGGCCGGCGCGGTCAAGCACGGCATTTCGCAGGCGCTCACCAAGTATGAGCCCGCCCTGCGCGCCACGGTAAAGGCCGCCGGCTTCCTCACCCGCGACAGCCGCGTGGTCGAGCGCAAGAAGTATGGCCGCGCCAAGGCCCGCCGCAGCTTCCAGTTCTCGAAGCGCTAAGGCTTCCGCATACCGGACAAACGGAAGGGCGGTCCCGCAAGGGGCCGCCCTTTTTTTGCGCCCCGGCACGTTCGGAATTGACCGGCCCTTTCTCCTGCAAGAATGTGGGCGAAGGACACCAAGGAGACTGAATGCCGCATCACACGCCGCTCATGGGCACAATCGTCGCAGGGTTCGTCGTTGCATTCCTGATGGGAGCGCTCGCCCACAAGCTGCGCGTTTCCCCAGTGGCGGGTTATCTCTTCGCAGGTGTGATCGTCGGCCCCTTCACACCCGGTTTCGTCGCAGACATCGCGCTCGCCAACGAACTGGCGGAAATCGGGGTCATGCTGCTGATGTTCGGCGTCGGGCTGCACTTCTCGCTCCGCGACCTGCTTTCGGTGAAGAACATCGCGGTGCCCGGGGCGGTGATCCAGATCGCGGTGGCGACCGCGTTGGGGCTGGGGCTGGCACTCTACCTCGGCTGGTCGATCGCGGCGGGGCTGGTCTTCGGCCTGGCGCTGTCGGTTGCCAGCACCGTCGTCCTGCTCCGCGCGCTCCAGGCGCGCAACTTGGTCGAGACCCAACGCGGGCGCATCGCCGTCGGCTGGCTGATCGTCGAGGATCTGGCGATGATCCTCGCGCTGGTGCTGCTCCCCGCCGTAGCCGGCATGCTCGACGGGGGGCCGGACGGCGAGGGCGGCCGCGGCCTGTTGACCGCCGTTGCGCTCACCGTGCTCAAGGTCGGCGGTTTCCTCGCCTTCATGCTGATCGTGGCCCGGCGACTGATCCCGGCCGCGCTGCACTGGACCGCGCATACCGGATCGCGCGAGCTCTTCCGCCTGGCGGTGCTGTCGATCGCGCTCGGGGTGGCGCTGGGCGCGGCTTACGTCTTCGACGTCTCGCTCGCGCTCGGCGCCTTCTTCGCCGGGATGATCCTGGGCGAGACCCAGTTGAGCCGGCGCGCGGCAGAGGAGACGTTGCCCCTGCGCGACGCTTTCGCCGTGCTGTTCTTCGTCTCGGTCGGGATGCTGTTCGATCCCTCTGTGGTCGTAGAGCAGCCGGGGCCGGTCCTCGCGACCGTGGCGATCATCGTGGTCGGAAAGTCGCTCGCCGCCTACGCGATCGTGCGCGCCTTCGGATACGACAACGGCAAGGCGCTGACGGTTGCTGGCAGCCTCGCACAGATCGGCGAGTTCTCGTTCATCCTGGCGGGGCTGGGGATGCAACTCGGGATCCTGCCGCCCGAGGGCCGCGACCTGATCCTTGCGGGCGCGATCTTCTCCATCCTCGTCAACCCGCTGATCTTCACTCTGCTGTCGGGACGCCTCGGTGACGTAAAACGGCGCGAGGAGGCGCACGCGCAGGAGCGCGAGGCAACGCGGCAACGCGAGCGGCGCGAGCACGTGATCCTCGTCGGGCACGGACGCGTAGGGCGGCTGATCGCCGAGGGAGCCGCGCACCCGGGGCGTGCACTGGTCGTGATCGAAGAGCAGGCGCACTTCGCGCGCGAGGCGGAGGAGGCCGGGTGCGAGGTCGTGATCGGCAACGCGACCAACCCGCACATCCTCGACGAGGCGGGAATACAGCATGCCTCCAAGCTGATCATCGCGATCCCTGAAGGTTTCGAGGGAGGAGCGATTGCCGAGCACGCCCGGCGGCTCAATCCCGAGATCGTGATCTTCGCGCGCGCCCATTCGGACGAGGAGGTCGGCCATCTCGAACGGCTTGGCGTCGATCACGTGATCATGGGCGAGCGCGAAATCGCGCGCGCGATCCTCGGTCTAGCGGCGATGACCCGCCCCGCCGCCTGACCGCGCCCGACGGCGGCGATCTTCACGCCATCATCGTTCTGTCACGCAACCGCCACACGCGTGTAATGCCCTGCCCTTAGCGGCCCCTCCAACAAAGGTTCAGGAGGGCAACGGGAAATGTTCAGCCGCAAGCGTTATCTGCTTTCATCCGCCAGCGCAGTCCTAGCGGCCGCGATCGCGACCCCGACACTCGCCGGCGACCTCGTCGGCAGCGTCTACGATGCGAGCGAGACAATCGCCCTGCAGGCGGCACAAGTGCGGCTGGTGGAGCTCGATCGCATCGCAACGACGGAGCGCGACGGCAGCTTCCTCTTCTCCGACGTCCCGGCCGGTGAATACACCCTCGAAGTCAACTACGTCGGCGCGCCGAGCGTCCGCCAGACCGTGAGCGTTCCGGCGGACGGCTACGTCCGCACCGACGTACTGATCGGCGGCGACGACGCGCGCGAGATCCTGGTCGTCGGCCAGAACGCCAATCTCGCCAGCGCCCTGTCGCGCAAGCGCGGGAACGACGGCGTGAGCGACGTGCTGACGCGCGACGCGATCGGCCAGTTCCCCGACCAGAACGTTGCCGAATCGCTGCGCCGCCTGCCTGGCGTCAACGTGCTCAACGACCAGGGCGAGGGCCGCTTTGTCTCGATTCGGGGACTCGATCCGGAGCTCAACGCAACCTCGCTCAACGGCGTGCGCCTGCCGGCCCCGGAATCGGACGTCCGCTCAGTCGCGCTCGACGTCATATCGAGCGACATCATCGAATCGATCGAGATCAAGAAGTCGCTGACACCCGACATGGATGCGGACACGATCGGCGCCTCGATCGAAATCGAGACGACCAGCGCCTTCGACCGCAAGAAGGACCTGCTCACTGCCAAGATCGAGGGTAGCTACAACGACTACGCCGACCACGTCTCGCCCAAGGGCAGCATCGATTTCGCCGCCAAGCTGAGCGACAACTTCGGCGTGTCCGGCGGCGCATCGTACTACAAGCGCAAGTTCGAGACCGACAACATCGAGGCCGACGGCTGGGACGACGACGACGGGCTGATCTACGCCGAGGAAGTCAACTACCGCGACTACGACGTGGAGCGGGAGCGGATCAGCGCCAATCTCAACTTCGACCTGCGGCTGAGCGACACGACCGAGCTCTACCTGCGCGGCCTCTACAGCCAGTTCGACGACCAGGAATATCGCCGTGAGGTCTCGCTGAAGTTCGGCGAAGCGCCGAGCTCGGGCAGCGGAACGAGCGTCGAGTTCGACGACGCCGACGGCGAGATCGAGGTACAGCGCTCGATCAAGGACCGTTTCGAGACGCAGCGCATCCGCTCGATCGTCCTCGGCGGCGAGACCGACACCGGTGACTGGAAGGCCAGCTATTCGGCGAGCTGGGCCAAGTCGACCGAGAACGAGGACGGCTCGGTCGATCCGGCCAATTTCGAGGCCGGCTTCGAGGAGAGCGGTCTGGCGGTCGGCGTCGATTATTCCGATCCGCGCAAGCCGCTCTATTCGGTCAGCGGGTCGAACGCCGCGGCCTTCTTCGACCCCCTCGAATATGGGCTCGACGACATCACGGTCACCGCGCTCTCCGATTCCCAGGACGAAGAGTTTGCAGCGAAGTTCGACCTAGGCCGCGAGTTCGTCACCGACGGCGGCACGTTCACCGTGCAGGGCGGTGCCAAGGCGCGCTGGCGCGACAAGAGCTACAACCTCGAGGCGCGCTATTTCGAGAACGACGATCTGACGCTGGCCGACGTTCTCGGTGAGCAGACCTACCGCCTCACCGACATCTCGCCGGTCCCGAACTATCACGGCGCGCGTGACCTTTTGTTCGGCAATCCCGACGATTTCACACTGGTCCCGCTCGACAGCGATTTCGACAGTGCGGTGGAGGACTATTCGGTCACCGAAGACATTCTCGTCGGCTACCTGCTCGGCCGCTGGGACAGCGCCACGCTGCGGGTGATCGGCGGCGTGCGTTACGAGCGGACGAAGAACGACATCACCGGCAACCATGTCCTGCTGGTGGAGGACGAAGCCGTGACCGTCTCCCCGGTCGCCTACGAGCGCGACTACGATCACTGGCTGCCGAGCCTAACGATCCGCTACGAGCCCACGCCCGATCTGGTGCTGCGCGCCGCCGGCTATCGCAGCCTGGTGCGGCCCAAGCTGTCCAAGCTCCCCCCGCGCTTCGTGGTGGAGGAGAACGACGACGGCGAGCGCGAGGGCGAGTTCGGCAATCCGGACCTGCTGCCCTACGAGGCGTGGAACTTCGACGCCGCGGCCGAATGGTACTTCTCCGGCAACGGCGCGATCACCGCAGGGGTGTTCTACAAGGACATTAAAAACTTCATTGTCGACACCGTCCGGGAGAGCGACGTCTATCAGGGGATCGAGTTCGACGAAGCGACGATCCCGATCAACGGCGAGAGCGCGGAAGTCTTCGGCGTGGAGCTTTCGGTCGCACAGAAACTCAACATGCTGCCAGCGCCGTTCGACGGGCTGCTGATGCAGGCGAACTATACCTACACCGATGCGACCGGGCTCGTCCCGAACGACGGCGATCCCACGGACCTGCGCGAGATCACGCTGCCCTCGACGTCGAAGCACACGGCCAATATCGCGCTGGGATACGAGAAGGGCCCGATCAGCCTGCGCGTCGCGGGCACCTATCGCGACTCCTATCTGGACGAGCTAGGCGATGAGGCTCAGGAAGATCGCCTGGTCGACGACCACTTCCAGGTCGACCTCAGCGCCAAGTACCGCGTCAGCGACAACGTTCAGCTCTTCTACGAATGGGTGAATATCAACAACGCCAAGTACTTCGCCTACAACAACTATGGCGGGCGCCGGAATCTCTACCAGTACGAAGAATATAGCTGGACCATGAAATTCGGGGCGAGGGTGAACTTCTGATGGCAAACGCATTCAAGATCTTTCCGCTCGCCGCGGTTCTCGCGGCGGCAAGCGGCTGCGCGACCGCACCGATCATGGGCGATCCCGCGGTCGAAGTCACAGCGACCGCCGAAACCCGGCCGGTGGGCACCGCGAATGCGGACGCAGCCGACGATGCGGCGATCTGGCGCAATGCGGATAATCCCGCGGCAAGCCTGATCGTCGCGACGGACAAGAAGGCCGGGCTCTACGTCTACGGGCTCGACGGCGACGCCCGCCACTTCCTTCCCGGCGGTCTGCTCAACAACGTCGATCTGGTCGAACTTGCCGACGGCACCGTCCTCGTCGGCGCCAGCGAACGGACCGATCCGGCAAATGCCAAGGTGGCGCTGTTCACGCTCGACACCGGGCGCGGCGAGCTGCGCCGCGTGAGCACGATCGATGTTGGCCCCGGCGAAGGCTACGGCTTCTGCATGGGGCCGGGCCACGGCGGCGCCGATGTCATGCTCTATTCACCGGTCAAGGATGGTTCGCTCCACGGCCAGGCCTTGCGCTGGAACGGTGGGGAACCCGCAGTCGAGACTGTGTTCCGGCACAAGCTCTCCACCCAGCCCGAAGGCTGCGTGGTCGATCCGCGCGATGGCACGCTCTACGTTGGTGAGGAAATGGCCGGGATCTGGCGCTTCCGCATGGACGGAACGCCTGGTGAACTCGTGGCCACGGTCGACAACGCCATGCTGGTCGCCGACGTCGAGGGCCTCGCCATCGCGCCCGAGGGTGAGAACGGCGGGCTTCTGGTCGCCTCGAGTCAGGGCGACAACGCCTACGCCGTGTTCCGCCTGCCCGGAATGGAGCCGGTCGGCCGTTTCCGCATCGCCGCAGGTACGATCGGCGCCGCGGAGGAGACCGACGGCATCGAGCTCAAGCTGGGCGATTTCGGACCGGAATTTCCCGCAGGGCTGTTCATCGCCCAGGACGGCATGAACGAACCGGAAGCGCAGAACTTCAAGCTCGTGCGCTGGGACAGCGTGCTCGAGGCGCTCGGCAAACCCTGAGCGCGCGCGGCAGGTTCAGTGCACCGGCGGATCGGTGCGGGGGATCTGCCGCACGGGCGCGACCGGCTCGCCGGGGTCGCGCGGGGGCCGCGCATCCTCTGGCACGTCGTCGATCTGCATGTCGCGGGTACGCACGTTTTCCAGATTGCGCACGCGCACGTGCAGGGTGGTGCCGTTCCAGGTGAGCTCGTTGAAGCTCGGCGGAGTTGAGCGAGTCCGCTTCGACAGCGTGCCCGCGCCGATCATGCGAACAGGGCCGTTCGGCGTCTCTTCGACGATGTCGAAGGCGTCGTGGACATGGCCGCTCAGCACGGCGAGCACCGGGCGGCGGGCGAGCGCGGCGAGCGCCCTGCTTCCGCCGCGGGTCAGCGCCGTGCCCGCGGTGCCCGCCTCGCGTAGCGGATGATGGCAGGTGACGAGCGCCCGCACGCCCTCGGGCAAGGCATCGATCGCGGCGAGGCATTTTTTGAGCGCCCTGCGGCTGACCCAGCCCTTCGACCAGTTGAAACGCGGCTGCGCGCGCACCGCCGTCTTCAGGGGGACGATCGCCAGGCCCGGCAGGTCGATCTCACGCTCGATCCGGTCCGCGATCCCGCGGATGCGGCGATAGGGCTCGAAGAACCGCTCGATCAGATTGAAGTAGGGCAGATCGTGGTTGCCGACTTCCACCGTCACCGGCACGTCGAGCGACTTGATCCAGTGGCACGCGGCATCGAACTCGCGCGTGCGAGCGCGCATCGTCAGGTCGCCGGTGATTGCCACCGCATCGGGAGCCTGTTCGGCGATCTCCTGCTTCACCCAGTCGAGCGCGCGGTTGTCCTCAAGCCCGAAGTGAATGTCGCTCAGGTGGAAGAGGAGCGTTTTGTCAGCAGCCATTCTCTGTTGCTAGCAGATCGACCTCGCACGCGGCCACGGTGAATTCCTCGTGCGCACGCCCTTGTGCGTGTTCGCCGTCGATTAGGAGGCCGATCGGCTCGCCGTCGCGGTCGGCTACTTCGAGGCGGTCGACCAGCCCCAGCCGGTCGTGCGGCCCCTCGCGGAACTGGCGGCGCAGGAGCGCCCAGCCCTGCTGGAGGAATTCGCCCGCGTTCTCAGCATGATAGGCGTCGATCTGAAGGCCCCACTGGCCGGGGGTGATCTCGATCAGAGGGTAGCCGTCGTCGGAGCCGAAGCGGGGCTTGACGCAGCGCAGCATCGAACCGCCGGTGGTTTCCGCAAGCGCCTCCCCCGCACTTTCGGCAGCGGCGGCGATGTCGACGTCGCGCAGAGCCTCGCGCACGGCATACCAGGCGGTGCCTGGCCCGGCGAGCAGGCCCGCCAGCGCATCGCCGTGAGCCGTCCGTGCCACCATCGGCCTCACCCGCCGCGCGGCGCCCGCGCCGGCGCGGGCGACAATCTCCTCGGTCGGCGATTCTCCGTGGAGCCGCTTGGCCAGCAGGTTCATCGTTCCGCCGGGCAGCACGAGAATCGCTCCGCTCCAACCGTAGAGGCCCGTTACCGCGGCGTTGACCGTCCCGTCGCCGGCGTAGATCGCCAGCGTCTCGACGCCGGCCGCGTCGAGCGCGGCAGCATCGGGCAGTGGTTCATCCGGAAAGGCTATGCGCCGTTCGAGTGCAAAGCCGTTGTCGCCGCAGCAGGTCTCCAGCGCCTCCACCGCGGCCGGGCTGTTGCTGCCGCTTGCGGGGTTGGCGATCAGCCAGATCGGGCGCGCTTCCTTCATGACCCGATAGCGCCGGAAGCGGCCATGCGTTCCGGCGCTCAGACCCGGCCGCTCAGGATCAGCCAGGCCGAAGCCATGTTGAGCGCGGTGTAGAGCAGATAGGCCCAGGCCAGCGCCGGCCAGCCGTTGGCTACCAGCAGCATTGCGGCGAGCAGCACGAGGAATTCGGTCACCAGCGTGATCCGACCGCCGAGCATGTGCACGAACCACGGCATCCGGCCGAGGAGCGGATGGCCGCTTTCGAGCACCGCCTTGTGCAAGGCGAAGTTTCCGATCCCGAGAATGAAGATGAGGATCACGACCATCACCGCATCATGCACCAGCGCCGGTCGCTTGCCAAACGCGGTTCGTCGGGCGGTTCGGTGCATCGGTCGGGAGGGCGCATCCCCGGTCGACGGTTGGCGGCACGCAGTCGATGGACGCGCGCGGACATGGCCCGGCAGGCGTATCCATCGATCTTGCGAGAGGGCCTTCTCCCCTCACACGGCCCTCTCGCAAGATGGAGGACACGAACCATGAAACGCCACCTTATCGCCATGACCGCAGCCGCCGTTCTCGGCGCGGCTGCCAGCCCGGCTGTCGCGGAAAGCCTGTCCATTCCCTACAAGGATCTGAACCTCGCCTCGGCCGAAGGGCAGAAGACGCTCGATCACCGCATCGAGAGCGCGGTGCGCGATTTCTGCGGAATGAACCAGACGAGAACCGGTACACGCATCGTCTCGCGCGAGGCCCGGCAATGCTACACCGAGACGAAGAAGCAGGCGCAGAAGCAATTCGCCGCCATCGTCGACCGGCACCGGCTCGGCGGCTGAAACACTCCACAGCCGCTGCTCGGCCCGAACCGGTTCAGTCCCCCGGTTCGGGCCGACTTGCGTCTGGACGGCAGCTAGCGGCCTGCCATCGCCTTGACCTTCGGCAGATAGGTCCGTCCGATCCGCAGGGCGTCACCGCCTTCGAGTTCAGCCGACCATACCCCCAGTCCGTCGTGGCGCAGACCGCGGATGCGATCCTTGCGCAGGATCGTGGACCGGTGGATGCGGATGAACGCCGCCGGATCGAGCCGCTCTTCCAATCCCGCAATCGTCTGCAGCAGCAGATAGCTGCGATCGCCGAGATGAAGGCGCACGTAATCGCGCTCGGCATCGATCCGGTGGACCTGATCGACGTCGACCCGCAGCAGTTCGGAACGATGCGGCACCCACAGTTCCCTCAGCCACCGGCTTTCGCCACGCGTCGGGCGCGCACCGCGCGAGACCGCGCGTTCGATGGCGCGTGCCAGCCGGTCGTGCGCGACGGGCTTGAGAACGTAGTCGACCGCATCGAGATCGAACGCCTCGACCGCGAAGTGATCGTGCGCGGTGACGAAGATCACTGCCGGCCGCCGGTCCCGCTCCGCCAGCTTGCGCGCCACGGCAAGCCCGTCGACCTCCGGCATCGTCATGTCGAGCAGGACGAGGTCGGGCGTCAGCGCCTCGATCAGCCGCAGCGCGGCGGCCCCGTCGCTCGCCGTGCCGACCACGGCCAGTTGCGGCAGCTTGGCGCAGATCACCTGCATGCGTTCGACGGCGAGCGGCTCGTCGTCGACGATCAGGGTGCGCAGCGGTTCGGTGTCTTTGTGGTCAGCCATGATTCACCAGCGGAATGCGGATTTCGGTGAGATAGCCACCATCGACCGGGCCGGAGGTGACTGTCGCCTCATTGCCGAAGCGGGCCTGGAGGCGGTCGCGGACGTTTGCGAGGCCGATGCCGAAGCCCGAATCGCAGGCGTGCGATGCACCGGGCCCGTCGTCCTCGACGGTGATCGCCAGCCGACCGTAGTCCTCGCGCGCGGCAATGCGGATCGTCACCGGCGCCTTGTGTGGGGCGACAGCGTATTTGACCGAATTCTCGACCAGCGGCTGCAGGATCATGCCCGGCACGCGCGCCTCGGCGAGCTCCTCCGGCAAGTCGAACACGGCCGCGAGCCGATCAGGGAAGCGAACCGCCTCGATCGCGAGATACTGGCGCTGCAGCTCGAACTCGTCGGTCAATGCGACGTCGCCGGTCGGGTCGTCCGCGAGGCTATGGCGGTAGAAGGTCGAGATCGTCTGGATCATCGTCTCGGCGCGCTCGGCCTTGCCCGTCATGACCAGGGCGGACAGCGAGTTCAGGGTATTGAACAGGAAATGCGGATTGACCTGGTAACGCAGCGACCGAAGCTCGGCCGCCTTGGCGGCGCTGCGGAACCGCTCCTCACGCCGCTCTGCCGCCCGCGCCTGCGCGCCGGCAACCATCGCGAAATAGAGCGAAGCCCAGGCGAGCAGGAGGAAATAGCGCCCCAGCGCGATATCGACGACCTGCAGCCACTGGTCGACCTTGGACGGAGCGGGGGCGATCATGACGCTGGTTGGCGCTGTCGCCGCAACCCCGTCGCGGACTCCCAGGCCGGTCAGATCATGGAACCGCTCGGGCGGGATATCGACCAGGAGATTCCCGGCCTCGTCACGGCGAATATTGATCCCGCGCTCCTCGCCGTAGTTTTTTTCCACCTGGCGCTGGATGTCGGCGAAGATCCACTGGTTGGTCTGCGCGATCGGGATCGAGATCGGAATGGCCACCAACACCGCGGCGAGAATCTTCATCCACAAGGCGCGATCGTCGAACAGCCGGAGGATCGCCCACAGCAGTATCGTCATACCGATGCCGACCAGCGTGACGACGCCGCGGCGCCAGAGCATTTCCGCGTGTGGCTCGAACCCGAGAATAGTGCCGCGCACGGTGGTGAGCACGAGGTAGCACAGCCACAACCCGGTCATCGAAGCGAGGACGGTGACGACCGGCACGCGGGTGCGGTCTTCGGAGGATATCTGTCGAGCCATGATCCGGACTTTCGCTCTAGCCGCGAACGGTCCCGCCCGACCAGCGCGGTCGTCGGAACGCTTCTGCGCTTCGTCGAACAGCCGTCACGCGCCCTCGAGCAGGCCCTCGCGTGCGATCCGCTCCTTCCACTGCGCCGGCGCGAGGGTATGGACGTTGTTGCCCTGTGCATCGACCGCGACCGTCACCGGCATGTCCTCGACGGTGAACTCGTAGATCGCCTCCATGCCGAGATCCTCGAACGCGACAACCTTGGCTTCCTTGATCGCACGCGCGACGAGATAGGCCGCGCCGCCGGTCGCCATCAGGTACGCGACCTTGAAGCGGCTGATCACCTGAACCGCATCATGCCCGCGCTCGGCCTTACCGATCATCGCGAGCAGGCCGAGGTCGAGCATCATCTCGGTGAACTTGTCCATTCGCGTCGCGGTGGTCGGGCCCGCAGGGCCGACCACCTCGCCCAGGACGGGATCGACCGGGCCGACGTAGTAGATCGCGCGGCCGTGAAAATCGACCGGCAGCTTCTCGCCCTTCGCCAGCATGTCGTGAATGCGCTTGTGCGCCGCATCGCGCCCCGTGAGCATCTTTCCGGAAAGCAGCAACCGGTCGCCGTGCTGCCAGCTTTCGACTTCTTCCTTCGTCAGCGTGTCGAGATTCACGCGCCGGGCCGCCACATCGGGCTTCCAGTGCACGTCCGGCCATTCGTCCAGCTTCGGCGGCTCGAGATAGGTCGGCCCAGAGCCGTCGAGCGTGAAATGCGCGTGGCGCGTCGCCGCGCAGTTCGGAATCATCGCCACCGGCTTGCCCGCTGCGTGACAGGGGGCGTCGAGGATCTTCACGTCGAGCACCGTCGAAAGCCCGCCGAGGCCCTGTGCGCCGACGCCTTGCGCGTTCACCGCGTCGTAGATCTCGATCCGGAGCCGCTCGATATCGCTTTGCGGCCCGCGCGCCTTGAGCTGCGCCATGTCGATCGGTTCCATCAGGCTCTGCTTGGCGAGCTTGACGCAATGCTCCGCCGTGCCGCCGATGCCGATCCCGAGCATGCCCGGCGGGCACCAGCCGGCGCCCATCGAGGGGATCTGCTCGAGCACCCAGGCGACGATGTTGTCACTCGGGTTCATCATCTTGAACTTCGACTTGTTCTCGCTGCCGCCGCCCTTGGCCGCGACGTCGACCGACACGGTGCTCCCCGGCACCATTTCGACCGAGAGCACGCAGGGCGTATTATCGCGCGTGTTGCGGCGGGTGAAAGCCGGATCGGCGAGGATCGACGCGCGCAGCTTGTTGTCGGGGTGGGTGTAGGCGCGCCGCACCCCTTCGTCGACGACGTCCTGCAGGCTCCGGGGCGAATCGAGGCGGCAGTCCTGCCCCCACTTGATGAAGACGTTGACGATCCCGGTGTCCTGGCAGATCGGCCGGTGCCCTTCGGCGCACATGCGGCTGTTGGTCAGGATCTGCGCGATCGCGTCCTTCGCGGCCGGGCCCTGCTCCGCTTCGTAGGCGGCGCCGAGCGCACGGATATAGTCCATCGGATGGTAGTAGGAGATGTACTGGAGCGCGTCCGCCACGCTCTCGATCAGGTCCCCCTCGCGGATCGTTACGAGGGGCCGCCCATCAAAGTCGCTCATCGAAGCCAGGTTCCTTCCTATCGATTGGCGAATCCCATAGGCGCGCTCCCCACCTAGCGTCAAAGCGCTTGGCCGGGCGAGGCGATACGCCTAAAGCCATGCCCGATTGACCAACTGTATTAAGCGTGTAATACAGCGCGCCGAGGCCCATATGACACTTGCCGAAACCCGCACCTTACAGACCAGCGCCGGCCAGACCAGCGCCGCTCAGGCCGGCTTCGCCGCCGCTCGCCGCGCGATGATCGACAGCCAACTCCGTACCAGCGGCGTCAACGACGCTGGCGTGCTCCAGCGCATGGCAGCCGTGGCGCGCGAGGCGCACGTTCCGGAAGGCGCGCGCGGGGTCGCCTACATGGATCGCGGAATCGCCTTCGACGATGGAGGGCACATTGCCGCACCGTTGTTCTACGGAATGGCCCTGCAGGAAGCACGCCCCGAAGCGAGCGACGAGGTTCTCGTGGTCGATGGCAGCAGCGGCTATCTGCCGGCGCTGATCGATCCGCTGGTCAAGTCGATCAAGGCGATCGCGCCCGAACAGGCGCTCGGCTCGCTGCGCGGCACGTTCTCGCTGATCCTCATCGACGGGGCTGTCGAGCAGTTCCCCGACACGCTGACCCGGCGCCTCGCGGAGGACGGGCGAGTCGTGGCCGGCCTCGTCGAGAATGGCGTAACCCGGCTCGCCGCGGGGCGCCCGGCGGGCAGCGCGATCGGCTGGCTCCGCCTGGCCGAGATGGGCATTCCGCGCCTGAGGCAGTTCGACGCGCCGAAACGATGGAGCTTCTGACAATGAGGAGGAGGGGGGCGAAGCTGGCCTTGCTGGCCGGGGCGACGCTCGTCGCTGCGCCGGCGAGCGCCGACACGCTGCGCGAGGCGCTGGTCGAAGCCTATCGCGGCAATCCGACCCTCCAGTCGGCCCGGGCGCAGCAGCGCGCGACCGACGAGAACGTCCCGATCGAAAAGTCCGCCGGGCGCCCTGACATCGGTGCGACCGGAACGTATACCGAATTTCTCAAGCAGAGCTCGACCAACTTCGCCGCTCCCGAGCGCGCAGTGAACCTCGGCGTCGAGCTCGGCGTGCCGATCTATTCGGGCGGCGCCGTGAAGAACGCCGTGCGCGCGGCCGAGGAACGGGTCCAGGCCGGCCAAGCCGATCTGCGCGGCACCGAATCGACTGTCTTCAACCAGGTCGTCGCCGCCTACATGGACGTGATCCGTAATGAAGCGATCGTCGGGCTCGCTGCCAATCAGGTCGACGTGCTGTCGACCAACCTGCAGGCGACCAGCGACCGGTTCGAGATCGGCGATCTGACGCGCACCGACGTGGCACAATCCGAAGCGCGCCTCGCAGTCGCCCAAAGCGACCTACGGGCGGCCCAGGCGAACCTGATCGCCGCACGCGAGGACTACATCGCGCTCGTCGGCCAGGCGCCGACCGATCTGCAGCCGCCCCCGCCGCTGCCGGGTCTGCCGAGCACCCCGGACGAGGCCGTAGCCGTGGCGCTGGAGAACAATCCCGACCTCATCGCGGCGCGCGAGCGTGCCGAGGCAGCCGGATACGACATAGAGGTCGCCGGCGCGGGCCGGCTGCCGCGCGTTTCCCTGTTCACGGGCTACACTTACGACAACTACCTCGGCACGCTCGGCGGCGCGATCGTCGACGATCCGACGGTTCCCCGCGATGACGTCTCGCAGACGTCCTCGGGCGCGCAAGCCGGCGTTTCGATCTCCATCCCGATCTTTCAGGGCGGGCGCCCCGCCGCGCTGCAGCGGCAGGCGCAAGCACGCGCCTCGGCTGCGCTGGAGGACATCATCGCCGCCGAGCGCGACGTGATCGCGCAGGTCCGCGCCGCCTATTCGAGCTGGCAGGCCTCGCTCGCGATCATCGAGAGCTCGCAGGCCGCCGTCTCCGCCGCCGACCTGAGCCTCGAAGGCGTGCGCGCGGAAAATTCGATCGGCAACCGCACCATCCTCGACGTACTCAATGCCGAGCAGGAACTGCTGAACGCCCAGGTCGAGCTCGTGACCGCGCGGCGCAACGCCTACGTCGCAGGATTCAGCCTGCTTGCCGCCATGGGCCGCGCCGAGGCGCGCGATCTGGGGCTGGATAGCGAAGGGCTGCTCTACGACCCGCAGCTCAACTTCGAGCGGGTCGAAGGCAAGTGGTTCGACTGGGACCGCGATCCCGACCCGGTGCCGCAATCGACGAGAACCGTTGACATCCCCGCACAGGATGCGGAGATTCCCGGCAGTGAATCGCAGCCTGCCTCGGCAATCGACTGAGCGGGTGGAACCCGGGGTACTCGGCAACATGCGTCAGCAGGGCGAAGCGTCCGTCGAGGAGATCCTCGAATCGATCAAGAAGGTGATCGCGCGCGACAATCGCACGATCGCGACGGAGACGCGCCGCCGGCGCGAGGAAGAGGGCTTGGCAAATCCCAGCCCGGTCGGCGAAGGGGGCATGGAAGAGGTCCTCGACCTCGGTGCGGCCGAATTCGTCGAACAGGCGGACGACGATGACGAGAGCTCGCCCCTGACGACCGATGCGGTGCGCGATTCGCTGCGCGAGAACCTCGCCGCACTCGCCATGCTGGCGGAGCCGGGCGTGCCGCCACAGATCGTCCGTTCCGGCGAGACCTCGCTCGAGGGGCTGGCGCGCGACATGCTGCGCCCGATGCTGGCGGAATGGCTGGACCGGAACCTGCCCGAAATGGTCGAAAGGCTGGTGAAGGCGGAAATCGCCCGGATTGCCGGCAAGCGCGGCTGACGCGCGGCCTAAACCGCTTTCCCCATGCTCGCCGAGCCGCTAGGCCGTGGCGCATGATCAGAAGAACGGGTTTCGCAATCTCGCTCGCCGCGCTGGCCTTCGCCGCGCCTTCCCTTGCCCAGGACATCGCGCCGTTGACGGCGCAGGATCTCGTGACCATGCCGCGCCTCGGTGCGCCGGTCGCATCGCCCGACGGCCGGTTCGCGATCTACGCCGTCACCTCGACCGATCCCGAAAGCTACGCCCGCACGACGACGCTCTACCTGCGCGATCTCGCGGCGCCCCAGGCGAAGGCGCTCGCGCTCGATCTGGGCGGCAGCGCGAGCAGCCCGGCCTTCGGCGCCGATGGCGCGCTCTACTTCCTCTCCGACCGCGGTTCCGGCGGAACGAGCCAGGTGTGGCGCGCCGCGCTGGACGCGAGCGGCACCGCCGGCAGCCCTGCTCAGGTGACCAATGTCGCTGCCGACGTCGCGGGCTTCGAACTCTCGCCCGACGGCCGCAAGATCGCGCTGTTCGGCGACGTGGCGCGCGACTGCCCCACCTTCGGCTGCGAAGGCGACGGCACCGCACATCTTCCTGGGCCGGGCGACGGCCTCCTCTACAGCTCGGAAGACGGTTTCGTCCGCCACTGGGATACCTGGGAGACACCCGGCACTTTCGGCCGCGTGTTCGCCTTCGACCTCGTCGACGGGAAGGCCGCAGGCGCCGGCATCCCGCTCGACGGCCCCGCCGGGGAGGGCGCGCTCGTGGGCGACACCCCGACCAAGCCGTTCGGTGGCGGAGAGGAGATCGCCTGGGCGCCCGACGCCTCGGGCCTGTTCTTCGCTGCGCGGCGATCGGATGCGGACGAACCGACGTCGACCAACGTCGACATCTGGTGGAACGATCTGACGGGCGGTGCGCCGGTCAACCTCACCCAGACCAACGAGGCGACCGATACGCTGCCCGCACCGTCGCCCGACGGTAAGTGGCTCGCCTACGCCGCGATGGCGCGCCCGGGCTATGAGGCCGACCGGCTGGTGATCCACCTGCGGAATCTTGCGACCGGGGAAACCCGCGCGCTGACCGAGAGCTTCGATCGCTCGTTCGGCTCGCTCGCCTGGACGCCCGACTCGCGCTGGATCGTCGCCACGGCGCAGGACGTGCTCGACACGCCCGCGTTCCGCATCGACCCGGCGAGCGGCGAAGTCCAGGAACTCGACCTCATGGCCGGCAACGAGGCGCACATCGGCAATGTCGTGCCGCTCGCCGGCGAGCGGCTGCTGTTTACCCGCGATTCGATCGGCGCACCGCCGGAGCTGTTCCTCTCGCACGGCTGGCAGCAGGCCATGCCTCTGACGGAAGTGGCCGGGCGCCACCTCGGCCGGCTGGCGCCGATCGTCAGCCGCCGCTTCAGCTTCATCGGCGCGGGCGGCGATACGGTGTGGGGCCAGATCACCAAGCTCGACGGTCGCGACGGCCCCATGCCCGCGATCCTCTACGTTCATGGCGGGCCGCAGGGCTCGTTCAACGACGCATGGTCCACGCGCTGGAACCCGCGCGTGGTCGCCAGTCAGGGCTATGCAGTGATCTCGGTCGATTTCCACGGGTCGACCGGCTACGGCCAGGCCTTCACCGACGCCATCAACCGGGACTGGGGCGGCAAGCCGCTCGAGGACCTGCAGAAGGGCCTCGCCGCTGCGCTCGCACTCGATCCGCAGATCGACGGCACGCGCGCCTGTGCCATGGGCGCGAGCTACGGCGGCTACATGATGAACTGGATCGCCGGGCGCTGGCCTGACCGGTTCGACTGCCTGGTGCAGCACGACGGCCTGTTCGACATGCGCAGCTTCTACTACGCGACCGAGGAACTGTGGTTTCCCCGCTGGGACTTCGGCGGCTCCTACGCCGAGAACCCCGAACTCTACGAGAAGTGGAACCCTGTGCACCACGTCGGCAACTGGAAGACGCCGATGCTGGTGGTGACGGGCCAGAAGGATTTCCGCGTGCCGTACACCCAAGCACTAGGCGCCTTCACCGCCCTGCAGGAGCAGGACGTGCCGGCGCAGCTGCTCGTCTTCCCGGAGGAGAACCACTGGGTGCTGGACGCGAAGAACTCGCTGCAATGGCACCAGACGGTCTTCGCCTGGCTCGACCGCTGGCTCGGGAAGGAATGACCGGGGCGACGGATCTCGCCAAGGCGCGGACGGCGCTCGCCAAAATCGGCGGCGAGACGATCGAGCGCCACATCTTCCTCTGCGCACTGTCGGAAAAGCAGAAATGCTGCCGGCGCGAGGAGGGCGAGCGGGCCTGGAAGTATCTCAAGAAGCGGCTGAAGGAGCTCGGCCTTGCCGGGCCGAAGCGGGCCGACGGCTCGGGCGGCGTGCAGCGAACCAAGGCCGATTGCCTGCAGATTTGCGAGGCGGGGCCGATCGCGCTCGTCTGGCCCGACCGGGTCTGGTATCACTCGTGCAGCGAGCCCGTGCTCGAGCGGATCATCCAGCAGCATCTGATCGGCGGCGAACCGGTCGAGGAGTTCCGCCTGCAAGCGCCCGAAGGCGGCTAGCGCGCGCTAGGCCGGCGTTCCCCAGGGCGTGCAGTCGGGGTCGAGACCGACCAGATTCCGCCTGAGCGCGGCGCGCGCCAGCCGCTCCACCTCGACCTTGCGCCGCGCGGCGGCGAGCGGGTGCGAGGGCGCGGGCCGGACGATCTCCGCATCGTAGCCGTCGGCGACGATCACTCCGCAGCAATCGGGCCGGTAATCGGCACCCTCGAGCGGGCCGCGGTCGAGCCCCACAGGCAGTCCCCAATAGAAGCGGTCGCAGAAGTCGAGATAGTCGGGCCACTTGCCGTCGCCGAGCAGGTCGGCGCGGCTCACCTTGATCTCGACGATCACGATCCGCCCTTTCGCGTCGATTCCCATCAGGTCCGCCCGGCGGCCGTTGCGCAGCGGCATCTCGGACAGACACCAGACGTCATTGCGCGCGAAGAGGCGGCAGATGCCGCGCGCGACATCTGCGGCGGTGGCATTCACGGCGGCCGGGACGGCAGCAGGCTGCGAGTTCAGAACGCGATTCATGCCCCATGACTGGAACAAACGGCGAACTCGGTCAACCCGTTTGCAGCGGGTGCATGCGGATCAGGCGCTGCGGCGCGGGCCCATGATCCCGGCTTCCGGCGCGAGCGCGAGCAAGGCGTCGCGTGCGGCGCGGTATTCCTCCCACAGCGTGAGCGCGGCGCCGCTCGCGTCATGCCCGCGCGCCTTCACGGCGAGCAGGGCGGAGAGGCCCGGCTGAAGCATCGCGCTCAGATCGGCCATGCCGTCGCGCGCCAGCTCGAGCCGCCAGCCGCCGGCATCCCGGACGGCGGCGACAAAGCCGCGCTCGGCCGCACTCGGCTTCTCCGCCGCAACCCCCGCCAGCATCGCGACTGCGGTGCCCGCATCAAGCGTGGCCGACCACTGCGCGCTCAGCGACGCTTCGCCGCCGCGCAGCTCGCGCTGGCTCTGATCGGGAGGAAACGGCGCATTCATGCCGTCCGCCTAGCATCCATCGACTTGCCAAATCGCTAATGCCGCGTCCGCGCGCAGCCGGACCGGCAAATTCGCCTAGCAAGCCGCCGCCGCCTTTGCTAAGCGCCGCGCTCGCTCACGCACCCGTAGCTCAGCTGGATAGAGCGCTGCCCTCCGAAGGCAGAGGTCACAGGTTCGAATCCTGTCGGGTGCGCCATTGCTCCTATCCAGCGCGACGTGCGCATCTGGCCGAAGGGCGACCGAATCTCGGTCAGCCGCCTGCGTGGTCGCTCCGGCACAAGCTGTGATCGGCGAGCGTTTCGATGATGCGGCAGTTCCCGACCGAACCGCCGCGGCACTGGCCGATCATACGGTTAAGTTCCTCCCGCAGCAGAACCAGGCGCGCGATCTTGTCCTCGACGGCGCGCAAATGGCCCGACGCGATCCGGTCCGCGTCGGCGCAGTCGCGCTCGGGCTGATCGGCCAAGTCGAGAAGCGACCGGATATCGGCGATGTCGAAGCCGAGCCGGCGTGCGTGGCGAATGAAGTTCAAGTGATCGAGATGTGCCGGCGTGTAGCTGCGATAGTTGCCGCTGGTCCGTTCTGCCTGGGGCAGCAGGCCGATGCGTTCGTAGTACCGCACCGTTTCGACCTTGGTGCCGGTCGCCTTCGCCAGTTCGCCGATTTTCAGACCCATGCTCTTGACCCTGTAGCAGCTACAGGGTGCATATGGGGCGCCGACTCGGAAATTGTCCAGGAGACGGCATAATGGCAGGCGAGTGCTGCAGCAGCTCGTGTTCGAGCACCGGCGGAAACAACGATCCCCGCTGGCGGCGCGCGCTGTGGATCGCGCTCGCGGTAAACCTCGGGATGTTCGGGGCGGAGATCGTGGCCGGCGCGGCGGCGGACTCGCGCGCGCTGATGGCCGACGCGCTGGATTTCTTCGGCGACGCCGCCAACTATGCGATCAGCCTGGCCGTTGCCGGCCTCGCGCTGACGTGGCGGTCCCGCGCGGCGCTGTTCAAGGGGGGCACGCTGATCGTGCTCGGACTGTGGGTGCTCGGCAGCAGCATCTACGCCGCGATAGCCGGGGCCGACCCGCACGCCGGCACCATGGGCGCCATCGGCGTGCTGGCCCTGCTTGCCAACACCGGCGTCGCTCTCCTGCTCTACCGCTTCCGGACGGGGGACGCGAACATGCGCTCCGTCTGGATCTGCTCGCGCAACGACGCGATCGGCAACATCGCGGTCGTGGCCGCCGCGGCGGGCGTCTTCGGCACCGGCACAGCCTGGCCCGACCTGATCGTTGCGGCGGTGCTCGCGGCGCTGGGTCTCTCGGGCGGCGCACAGATCATGCGCGAGGCCTCGAAGGAATTGCGCCGCGAGCGCGCACCGCAGCCGGCGGAATAGTCCGCGCGTCGGTGCTTGGGCTAGGCGCCCGCCAACTCCGCCGCGTTGGCCGCGAGCGCGATCGAGCCAAGCGGCCCGGCCAGGACGCCCAGCTTGGGCTGGACGATGAAATCGCCCGAGTCCGGCAGATCGATATAGCCGTTCAGGCTGTCGATCAGCCGCGCCTCGATCCGGCCGAGCAGGTGAGCCTGGCTCGACACGACGCCGCCGCCGATCGCAATGCGGTGCGGGCCGGTCGTGCAGACGAGATCGTGGCACATCGCAGCCAGCGCATCGACAATCGCGGTCCAGACCGGATCGTCGGGCGCGATGTCGCGCACCCGCTGCTCGCCCAGACGCGCCTTCAAGGCGGTGCCCGATGCGAGGCCCTCGACGCAGTCCTCGTGGAAACGGCACACGCTGCGGTGCGCATCGCCCGGAGTGCGGGGCACACGCAGATGCCCGATCTCGCTGTGGCCGATGCCCCGCGTCGGACGGCCGTGGACGATCAGCCCGACGCCGACGCCGGTCCCGACGGTGACATAGGCGAAGTCGTCGAGCCCTTGCGCACAGCCCCAGCGGATTTCGGCAAGGGCGGCGCCGTTGACGTCGGTATCGAAGGCGGTCGGCACGTCGAACGTGGTCGACAGGCGATGCAACACGTCGGTGCCGGACCAGCCGGGCTTGTTGGTTCTCAGGATCTGTCCGTACCGTTCGGACGCGGGCCTCAGCTCGATCGGCCCGAAGGACGCGATGCCGAGAGCGCGAAACCCGCCGTCGAGCCGCCACTTGTGCAGGATGCCCGCGATGGCCGGCAAGGTCTCGTCGGGCTCGGTCGTCGGAATCGTCCGCTGATCGAGCACGGCGCCGGGACCATGCGCGAGGGTGACGATGCATTTCGTCCCCCCCAGCTCGACACCTGCGAACGGTAACTGTCGTATCTGGCCATCGTCCCTGGCGCTCATTCGCATGCCCCCGGAGCGTCGAAGTGCATCAGTCTCTCCTTGTCAATCGATCTGGCGCGCGAAAGCGCGGAACGAAGTCGCGCATCGCGTGCGAACGCTGCGCCAATCATGATGGATTTCCGGCCGCTCGCCCGAAGGAGGGCGGACGATCCGCCACGGCCGTACCGAAGCGCGACGGCTGCGCGCCCATCTCGAACACCAGCTCGCCGCCCTTGGCGAGTTCGGCATGGTCGATCCAGTTGCGGGTCCAGGGCTTGCCGTTCCAGCGGACCGACTGGACGTAAGGCGCGCTCGGTCCATTGCCCGGAGCGCGCACGCGCAGGGTCTTGCCGCCGCCGAGGTCCATCTCGGCCTCGTCGAACAGCGGCGAGCCGAAGACGTAGGCGGCGCTCACCGGATCGACCGGGTAGAAGCCGAGCGCGGACATGATGAACCAGGCGCTCATTTGGCCGCAGTCGTCGTTGCCGATCACGCCATCCGGGTCGGCCTTGTACATCTCGGTCAGCAGGCGGCGGACCATCGCCTGCGTCTTATGCGGCGCGCCGGCATAGGCGTAGAGATAGGCGACGTGGTGGTTGGGCTCGTTGCCGTGGGCATATTGCCCGACCAGCCCTGAGATGTCGGGCGGCGCATTGTCGGGCAGGGTCGACGGCGCGTTGAACAGGTCGTCGAGCTTCTTCTCGAACGCAGCGTCGCCGCCGAACAGCTCGATCTGGCCGTAGATGTCGTGCTGGTTGAGGAACGTCGCCTGCCAACCGTTCGCCTCGGTATAGTCGCGCCACCACGGCTCGGGCATGTGACCGATCTGGATCGGATCGTAGGGCGCCCACCAGGTTCCGTCGGAGAACTTGGGCCGCGCGAAGCCGATCGAGGCGTCGAGCACGTTGCGATAGTTGAGGCTGCGCTTGCGCAGCGCCTCGGCATCCTCGTGCGCGCCGGCCGCTTCCGCGAGAACGACCATGGCCCAGTCGTCGTAGGCATATTCCTGCGTACGGCTGACCGATTCCCATACTTTGTCGGCGGGAATGTAGCCGAGGTCGTAGTAATAGCCGCGGCCAAGCGAGCTGGGGCTGTCCTTGAACTCACGGTCGAATGCGCGCTTGCGGACGTTGGGCCAGGCGGCGGCATAGTCGGCCTCGATGCCCTTTACCTTTGCTTCGGCGAGCGTGACCACCGAGTGCCAGCCGATCATCGTGCCGGTCTCGACGCCCTGGAGCGGCCAGACGGGCGGTCCATAGGGGCTCTGCTCCGTCTGCCGGATCAGGTCGCGGGTGAAGACCGCCGCACGCTCGGGCTGCACCAGCGTCAGCAGCGGGTGGAGCGTGCGATAAGTGTCCCACAGCGAATAGGTGCTGAAGGCCGCTTCCCCTTGGGGCGCCTGATGCTCTTCCCCGTCGAGGCCGATGTAGCGGCCGTCCCGGTCGGTGAAGAGCGTGGGGGCGAGGAAGGCATGGTAAAGCGCGCTCGCCATGATCGTGCGCTGCGCCTCGGTGCCGCCTTTCACGCGCACGCAACCCAGTTCGCGTGCCCAGGCGGCGCGCGCAGCCTTCCACGCGCCATCGAAGTCCCAGCCGGGCGCCTCGGCCGCCAGCGCGGCTTTCGCGCCTTCGACCGAGACGCCCGAGAGACCCGTCTTGATCAGAATCGGCTCGCCGCCGGCATCGTCGAAGAACAGCGCGACCTTGAGGGTCCTGCCCTGGACCCCGGTCGAACCCTCCATCGCCGGCGTGTCGCCGTCGTCGAAGAACTGGACCCGGTCGGGCTTGCGCGACAGTTCCATCGCGAAGTGGATGTGCCGCCCCTTGGCCCAGCGGTTGACCTGGCGGTGACCGGTCAGCATCCCGTCGGGCTGGAGCAGCAGCGAGGCCTGCTCGATCAGCGCGCCCGTGTCCCAATCGTCCAGGATCATGTGCGCGAAGTCGATCAGGATATGCCCCGGCCCGCTGGGGAAGCGGTAGCGATGGAGGCCGCACCGTTCGGTGACCGTCAGCTCCGCCTGAACGCCCGATTCAAGGCGTACGCGGTAGTAGCCGGGCTCGGCGAATTCGTCGGTGAAGCGCTGGCGATAGCCCATGTCGGGGCTGCCGAGCTTGCCCGGCGTCAGCTCCAGCTTGCCGCGCGTCGGCACCACCAGCACGTCGAGCATGTCGCCGATGCCGGTGCCCGAGAGGTGCGTGTGGGAGAAGCCCATGATCGAGCCGTCGGTGTCGTGATAGCCCGAGCAGGCGTCCCACCGCGCATTGTCGGTATCGGGGCTGAGCTGCGCCATGCCGAACGGCAGGGAGGCGCCGGGAAAGGTATGGCCATGCCCGCCTGTGCCGACGAACACGTTCGCCTTGCCCGCGCTTGGCGCCTGCGCCCAGGCGGTGCGCGGCGCGAGGCCCGCCAGAGCGGTGAAACCGGTTCCGGCGAGCAGTTGACGGCGACTGGTACGCAGCATGGGTCCCTCTCCGTCAGATACGGCCGGCGATCAGCGCGGGCTTGCGGCGTTCCAGATCGAGGATCAGGTCGCCGAACAGGCCGTTCGCCCAGGCGAACCAGCTGCGCGTGAAGTTGGCCGGATCGTCCTTGTGGAAGGACTCGTGCATGAAGCCGGTGCCGCCATGCGTGGTCTTGAGCCACTTGAGGCACTGGCGGATTTCGGCGTCGTCGTCGCTCAGCAGACCGCGAGTGATGATCGACATCGGCCAGACCATGTCCATGCCGATGTGTGGGCCGCCGATCCCCTCGGCCGCCGCTCCCTTGAAGAAATAGGGGTTGCGCTCGGACCAGGCGAGATCGGCGGTGCGGCGGTAGAGCGGATCGTTGCGATCGGCCGAGCCAAGCAGCGGTAGAGCGGACAGGCTGGGGACGTTGGCGTCGTCCATGAAGATGGCATTGCCGTAGCCGTCGACCTCGTAGGCCCAGACTTCGCCGCCCTTGCCGTCGGACATCTTGCCATGGGCGTGGAGCGCGGCCTCGACCTCACTCGCCAGCGCTTCGCAGTCGCGGGCGAAGGCCGCGTCGTTGCGCGTATCGCGCAGCACTGCCGCCAGCATGCGCAGCGCCGAAACGGCGAACAGGTTCGACGGGATCAGGAACGGGAAGCGACAGGCATCGTCCGACGGGCGGAAGCCCGAATGGATCAGCCCAACCTTACGCGTCGGTGCGCCGTAGCCGCCGAACATCAGCGTCTCGGTCGGCGATTTGTCGACCCGCTGGAAGTGATAGGGCCCCGGTCCGTCCTTGCGCTGCTGAACGCGCAGGGTGTCGACCGCGGTGCGCATCGCCTGCGCCCAGACGTCGTCGAACGGCGCCTTGTCCCGCGTGTTCGTCCAGTAACCGTGCGCGAGGCGCATCGGGTAGCAGAGCGAGTCGATCTCCCACTTCCGCTCGGCCACGCCTGGCTTCATGTCGGTCAAATCGTTGATCGCCGGCAGGTTCGACTTGGCATTCGGATCGTGCGTGTAGGCGTTGGCATACGGATCGATCAGGATGCAGCGCGCCTGACGCTGGATCGCGCCGTGGAACAGCCGGCGAAGCTCAGGATCCTTACCGGTCAGATGCACGTAGGTCTGGAGCTGCGCCGAGCTGTCGCGCAGCCACATCGCATTGATGTCGCCGGTGATGACGAAAGTGTCGGGCTTGCCGCCCACCTGCCCGGCGAACACGGTCGTATCGAGGGTGTTCGGATAGCAGTTCTCGAACAGCCAGGCGAGTTCGGGGTCGCCGATCTTCGCCTTCACCCGCGCGATCTCGGCCTCGACGGCCTTGCTGGTGAAGCGGCGCTGGGCCTTCGGGGGGCGCTGCGACACCCCCTGCTGAGCAGCCATGGCGGCGCCGGGCAGCGTCGCCGCCACGGCAAGGGCACCTGCACTCGACAGCATGTCGCGGCGGCTGAGGTTCATCACGGTCTCTCCCACTGGTTTTCGATGCGCCGCGGTCACTGACCGGCGGGCGCGCTCATCGAGAAGGGCGCGGCATCCTTGCCGGCACCCCATTGCTTGTTGGGTTCGGGTCCCATCACGAAAGTGAGCGTGCCGCCCTGCTGCAGCGCTTCACGGTCGAGCCAGGTCACCTCGTGCGGCTGGCCGTTGAACGTCACCGACTGGATGTAGACGTTCTCGTCGCTGTTGTTCTCAGCGATGATCGTCAGCGCCTTGCCGTTGGGCATGGTCAGATCAACCCGGTCGAACAGCGGACTGCCGATCGCGTACTCGCCGACCGCCGGCGTCACCGGATAGAAGCCGAGCGCGGAGAAGACATACCAGGCCGAAGTCTGGCCGTTGTCCTCGTCGCCCGGGTAGCCGATCGGCCCATGCGAGTAGAGCTTCTCGAGCACGTTGCGCACATGGTACTGCCCCTTCCACGGCGCGCCGGCCCAGTTGTAGAGGTAGATCATGTGCTGGATCGGCTGGTTGCCGTGCGCATACTGGCCCATGTCGACGATCTGCATCTCGCGGATCTCGTGGATCGTCTGGCCGTAGTAGCTGTCGTCGAAGATCGGCGGCGTGGTGAAGATCGAGTCGAGCCGCTCGATGAACTTCTGGTCTCCACCCATCAAATCGATGAGACCCTGGACGTCCTGCATCACCGACCAGCTGTAGTGCAGCGAGTTGCCTTCGGTGAACGCGTCGCCCCACTTGTACGGATTGAACGGCGTCGCCCAACTGCCGTCCTGGTTGCGGCCGCGCATCCAGCCGCTCTCGGCGTCATAGAGATTGCGGTAGTTCTGTGCCTGCTTGGCGTACTTCTGGGCGTCCTCGGTCTTCCCGAGTGCCGCTGCGAGCCGCGACAGCGCGAAGTCGGCCGTCGCATATTCGAGCGTGCGCGCGGCATTCTCGTTGATGCCGACGTCGTAGGGCACGTAACCGAGGCGGTTGTAGTACTCGACGCCTTCACGCCCGACGGCGTTGATGACCCGGCCCCGATCGTCGCGCGGGCGGCCTTCGGACGTGGTCGCATTCTTGACCATCGCCTCGTAGAGCTTCTCGACATCGAAGCCGCGCACGCCGTTGAGGTAGGTGTCGGCGATGATGATCGCCGAGTTCGAGCCGATCATCACGTTGCGGTGGCCGGGGCTCGCCCACTCGGGAAGCCAGCCCGACTCCTCGTAAGTGTTGACCAGCCCCTGCATCACCTTGCTGTCGAAGTCGGGGTACATCAGCGCGAAGAAGGGAAATACGGCGCGCCAGGTGTCCCAGAAGCCGTTGTCGGTGTAGAGATAGCCGTCCTCGACCTTGCCGTTGTACGGGCTGTAGTGGACGGTCTTCCCGTCGGCCGTGATCTCGTGCAGCGGCCGCGGGAACAGCAGCATGCGGTAGAGCGCCGAGTAGAACGTCTTGCGGTTGTCGATGTCGGAATCGGTCACGCGGATGCGCGAGAGTTCCTTCTCCCACTCGGCGCGTGCTGCGGCTTCGGTCTGTTCGAAGCTCTTGCCGCCGACTTCGCGCTCGAGGTTGAGCAGCGCCTGCTCCGGGCTGATAAAGGACGAGGCGACCTTGACGCCGACCTGGTCGCCCTTCTCGGTCTTGAAACTGACGACTGCGCCGACGTGACCGCCTTCGCTCTTGAGCTCGTCGTGCAGCTGGAAATTCTCGTCCCAGGTCCGCGTTACGGTGAAGTCCCGGTCGAACTCGAGCACGAAGTAGTTGTGGAAGTTCTCGGGCACGCCGCCGCTATTGTTGCGGACATAGCCGGTGATGCGGCGACGCCTCGGGTCGACCGTCACCATCGAGCCTTCGTTGTAGGCGTCGAGGACGATGTGCGCGTCGTCGCTTTTGGGGAACGTGAAGCGGAACTGCGCCGCGCGGCTGGTCGGCACGACCTCCGCCGTCACGTCATGATCCGCGAGATAGACCTGGTATTTGTAGGGCTTGCTCACCTCGGCCATGTGGCTGAACCACGAGGCGCGCTCTTCCTGCTTGATGCGGACCGGGCCGGTCACCGCCATCAGCTCGAACGCTGCATAGTCGTTCATCCACGGGCTGGGCTGGTGCGTCTGCTTGATGCCGCTGATCTTGTGCGCGTCGTAGGTATAGCCCCAGCCGCTGCCCATCTCGCCAGTTACCGGAGTCCAGAAGTTCATGCCCCACGGCACGGCGACGGCGGGATAGGTGTTGCCGTAGGACAGCGCGAACTCACTATCGGTGCCCATCAGCGGGTTGACGAGATCGACCAGCGCCTCGCCTTCGCTCGCGTTCCGTTGCGCGTTCTGGGCCGCCGCGGGCAGCGGCAGCGAGAGGCTGACCGCAAGCAGCATTGTGGTCGCGCCGCGCAGCGTGCGGCTCAGGCTGTTTCTCAAGGTTTCCCTCCCCATCATCGTTTAGTCCGAACCTGCCGCCGCGAACGGCCGCGGGTCGACACCTTCGTTGGTCATCACGACCGGACGGATCGTCCCGTCCTCGTTGAAATACATGCGATCGATCGCGATCTGCCGATGCTCGCCCCGATCGGTGTCGAGCGGACGGCGGTGGTAGGCGATATACCACTCATCGGTCCCCGGCACATTGACCACCGAGTGGTGGCCCGCGCCGCGCGCGATGCTGAAATCCTGCTCGAGAATGACGCCCTTGGGCTCGAACGGCCCGGTCGGGCTCGGCCCCATGGCGTAGGCGACGCGGTAGTCGGGGCCGGTCCAGCCCCCTTCGGACCACATCAGGTAATAGATGCCGTTTCGCTCGACCATGAACGACCCCTCGACATAGCCGGGAGGGGTGATCTCCTTGAACATCGTGCCGTCCTCGAACGGCACGATCGAGGTCAGGTCGTCGCCCAGGCGCACGACGTTGCAGTGCTTCCAGCCGCCATAATAGAGGTAGTGCTGGCCGTCCTTGTCGCGGAACACGAACTGGTCGATCGGCTGCGCGCCATTGTGGAACTTGCCGATGAGCGGCTTGCCGATCGCGTCCTTGAACGGCCCGGCGGGGCTGTCGCTGACCGCGACGCCGATCCCGCCGAGCTCGTCGTCCGACTGGATGTCGTTGGCGCCGAAGAACAGGTAATATTTGCCGTCCTTCTCGATCGCCGACGGCGCCCAGACCGCGTAGGCGGCCCACTCGACGTTCTCGACGTCGAGCACATGCGGGTGCTTGGTCCAGTTGACCAGGTCGGGCGAAGAGAACGCGTTGAAGAAGGTTTGGATGTAATAGGAGGGCCGCAGCGCCTGCTGCTGGCGCAGTTCCTGCTGCTTCTCGCTGAAATGCTCCGACACGTCGGGCGTCTCGGTATGATCCGAGTACGTCGGATAGATCCAGTAGCGGTCACCGAAGACCCGAATTTCGGGATCGGCATACCATCCCGGAACGACCGGGTTCTCGGCCGCTGCGGGGCCGCCCCAGACGAGCGTTGCCGCAACCAGAACCGACTTCAACAAACCGCGTGTCACGACCCTCTCCTTGCCCGCTGATCCGTGCGGGCGACGTAGTGATAATCCCAGCTCTCCCTTACCCCGAAAAAGGGGGGTGGCTCCTTTCGGAGCCACCCAGGGGGGAGAGAATGGCAAGCGCTTGCCTTAGAAGTTGTAGGACAACCCGATGTAGGCGCGCCGACCGAAGTAGTTGTTCCGGTAGAAGCGATCGTCGGTATCGTTGCCCAGGTGCATGCTCTCCTCCGACTTGGTCAGATTGATGACCGCGGCGGTGAGGAGCAGGTTGTCGAACAGCTCGTACGATGCGTTGAGGTCGATCTGCTCGTACGGGTCGGTGTAGACGTTCAGGCCCGACGAGAGCCCGCCGACGACTTCGCCCCGGCGGTTGTACGATGCGCGCAGAAGCAGCCGGTCGGTTTCATAGAATACCGATGCGTTGAGCTGCGTCTTCGAGCTGCCGACCAGCGCGGATTCGCCGACCTTCTCGCCGTCGAGCGTGATGTCGGCGACCGAGGTATCGTTGTAGGTGAAGTTCACCTGCGCACCGAGACCGAAGGGCAGGGTGTGCTGCGCATAGAGCTCGACACCCTGCGACACCGCGTTCGATCCGTTCGCGACCGTCGAGTAAGGCTGGATCAGCACCGTTTCACCGGCAACCTCACGCTCCACGTCGAGAACCAGCGGAACGATGAAGTCAGACACGTCCTTGCGGAACAGCGTCGCGCCGACGACCGACCCGGGCTGGAAGTACCACTCGATACCGAGATCGTACTGCCAGGCGGAGAACGGCTTCAGGTCGGCGTTGCCGCCGCCGCCGGACCAACCCTCGAACTCGCCGAATTCATTCCGGTCAAAGGCGTATGCAGCCGAGCGGTAGGTGAGTGAGCGCGAGCCGGCGAGATCGCCGAAGGAGGGGCGTGCGATCACTTTGGCAACCGCGCCGCGCACCAGCAGCGTATCGGTGACTTCGTAAACGAGGTTCAGGCTAGGGAGCCAGTCCGTGTAGTTCTTCGATTCCTCGACCCGCGTATTGACGATCTCACGTCGCTCTTCCAGCGGGATCACCCGGCAGTTGCCGTCCGGTCCGACCGGCTTGTCTTCGTCGAAGTCACCGCCTGGACCGTCGACGCAATATTCGTTCAGATACTCGAGTCGATCCGAGGTCGCACCCGACTGCTTGGTATTGGCGACCCTCAATCCGATGTTGCCGCGCAGACCGCCGCTTTCGAAGTTCGCCTGAACGTAGCCGGCCCAGACGCGCTCCGTGATGTTGTAGAGGTTGTTTGGTTCCGGAACGCGCACCGCCGGACCGTAAGTCGAATTGATGTAGTCGAGATAGCGATTGAAATCGATGCCGGGGAACAGGTTTGCGTCGAACCCGCCGATGATATTGCCCATCGGTTGATCGTAGAAGTATTCGGGCCGCGCGATCGCGCCCTCCGGCGTGTCCTGATAGCGCAGCTCGGTTGCCGGATCGGCATACCACTCGTTGCGACCGGTCTCACGCTGGATGTTGAGCTCCCGCCACTTCGCGCCGATCTGGATCGAACTCAGGAAATTATCGAAGTGCCGCGTCAGATCGAGCTGCGCATAGCGCTGCTCGAGCTCGCTGTTGGTGAAGCCGGAACCGGTCGATCCGATATCGATCTGAGCGATGCCGTTCTTGATGTTCTCCTGCAACTCCGGCGAAAACTCCATGCTGAGATTGCCATCCGTGATATCCCACGCGCTGTAGAAGTTCCCGTTCTGCTCCGCTCCGGTAGTGGTCAGACGCGGCTTGGCAGCAACGCCGAAGCGCATCGACGGTCCGCCGGTTGCCCTGGTCTTGCCGAATTTCGCCACCGCTTCGAAGTTGTCGCCTTCGTAAGCGACTTCGGTTTCGAAGGTGTTCGAGACCTGCTTCTCGCGGCTGTAGGTGCCGGCAAGCTGCGGGGTCTCCATCGTGCACGGCGTGGCGTTGGCGAGGCATTCCGTTCCGGCCGGCGGCACTTCGAAGGCAGCCGACTGGAAGATCGTCCCGCTCGGATCGAACGTAGGCCCGGTGAAGAAGTTGCCGTAGCCCCACTCGGGAATCTTCAGGACGTTACTGACGAAGTCGCTGCTGTACTCGAAACGGAAGTAGTTCGAAGTAACGGTGACATTGTCGAACGGCCGCACCTGCATGGTCGCCTGGATGCCGTAGCGTTCGCGCTTCTGGTCGAACACCTCAGTGTTCACCGACTGCGGCGCCCAGTAACCCGAATAATGCTCCCCATCCCGTGTGGTCACGCCTTGACCCGGCCAGTAGGAGATCGCGTCGTCGTTCTCGAAGGGATTGCCGTTGACGTCAGTTGCAGGTGTCAGCGGAGCACCATCGCCATTGGCGCCAGCCCGATCGCTCCACCAGCGCCAGGTTTCCGTATAGCCGCGCAGCTCGCGGTTGGAACGCTCCTGGTAGACGCCGCCAACGAGGAAACCGAGCGTCTCGGCGTCGTTCTTCCAAGAGACCTGAGCGGCGAGCTGCGGCTCGAACTTCTCGCTCGTATCGGAATACGTGCCCTCAACCGAGGCAAAACCCGACCAGGCATCGAGGTCGAGCGGACGCCGCGTGTTGAGGATGATAGTGCCGCCGACGCCACCTTCCTCGAGCCGCGCTTCGGGCGACTTGTAGACTTCGGTGCTGGCGATGAAGTTCGACGGCAGCATCACGTAGTTGAAGGAGCGCTGCGGGTCGCCGCTGTCGGCGCCGGCAAGGAAGTTGCCGTTAAGCAGCGTCAGCGTGAGGCCCGGTTGCAGGCCGCGGATGCTGACCCGGCTGCCTTCGCCGCCGTCGCGGGTGATCACCACGCCCGGCACGCGCTGCAGCGCGTCCGCGACGTTCTTGTCTGGGAACTTGCCGATGTCTTCGGCGGTGATGACATCGACGAAGGATTCGGCGGTGCGCTTCTGGCGCAAGCTTTCCTCGATCGATTCGCGATAGCCGGTAACGATGATCTCGCCCGAGGTACCGGCGGGCTGCGCCGCATCCTGGTCCTGCGCCGCCGTGTCCGCCGTCTGGGCATGGGCGGTGCCGGCAAAGCCGACGATCATGCTCGCCGATAGCATCAATTCCCGTGCGAGCCGCCCGTTGCCGTAGCGCCGCGAAATCTGCCTGTCATTCATGTCGGTCGTTCCTCCCTACTGTTGGAGCTCGTGGCTCCCCTTCCTGTTCATCTCCGCGGCGCTTCGTCGGCAGTGCCTTCGCGAGTCGGCGCGAAACTCCATCTCAGAATAAAAAAATCAAATTTCCAATAGAATTCACCGAGAGCTGCTGCATTCGCCTTGGCCTGTGGCGAATGCGCGCCACTCCTTAGGGATTGCCTCCTTCTTCCCAGAGCGGAGCTGCAATCTCCGCGAGGGTTTCCGGCGGTGCCTTCGGACGTGCCCGGTCGTAAGTGAGCAGGCCGTTGATCTCGTCCTCGACGTCCGTGGTCTGGGTATAGACCGCAGCGCTGAGGCCGTGCTCCTTCGCCTGGCGGATCACCGCGTCGAGCTTGCGGCGATAGCGGGCGATGTAGTCGGCTTCGTCCGTGGCCGTCTGATAGCCCCAGTTGCGCTCACTCTTGCGCCAAAGATGCCCTTCGACCGGCAGGCCGATGCCGCCATATTCGCCGAGCACGATCGCGCGGTTGCTCTTGCGCTCGGGCGTCCTCGGCTCGTCCTCGTAAGTGTGGATGTCGAACACGTCCGACACTTCAGGCGCGACATCGAGCCAGCCGCTGTCGGCGTTGACCAGCCGGCTCGGATCGATGCCTTTCACGAGCCTGGTCAGAGTCTCGGAGTCGTACTGGCCCCAGCCTTCGTTGTTGACCACCCACATCACGATCGACGGGAAAGCATGGAAGTCGCCGATCATCCGGGTGAGCTCGTCCTGATGCTGCGCCATCGTATCGGACGAAAGCACCGCCTCGCTTTTGCTGGTGCCGGTGACGAACTGATCCTCGCCACCGCCCGAAGGCATGTCCTGCCAGACCAGCATGCCGAGGCGGTCCGCGTCGTAATAGTAGCGCGCCGGCTCGGTCTTGATGTGCTTGCGGACCATATTGAAGCCAGCCTTCTTGAGGAAGACCAGGTCGCTCACCATCGCCTCTTCCGAGGGCGGGGTGTAGAGCCCGTCCGGCCACCAGCCCTGGTCAAGCGTGCCGTGCTGGAAGTACGGCTCGTTGTTGAGCAGGATCACGGGCTGGCCGTGTACCAGCCCTGGGCCGATCGAGATCTTGCGCATGCCGAAGTAGGTTTCAACCCTGTCGCGCGGCGCGCCGACGACTTGAGCCGCTCCATACGTGTTCTGCTCGCGTTCGGTGAAGCGTGCGTCGTAGGAGACGCGGTTGCGGTCCTCCATGTCAGCATAGGGGTCGCGCACGGTGACCAGTTCGGCGGTCAGGTCGTAAAGGAACGGGTCCTCCGGCGACCAGAGCCGCGCGTCCGGAATTTCCAATGTAGCGTGGCGATTGGCGCGGATGATCGTGGACACGATCGTCTTGCCGCCTGCACTCGCGGTCAGTCGGACCGCGTCGGTATCCTCGGCCCAGCCGCTCAGCGCCACGTCGACTTCGATCACACCGCGGTCGATGTCGGGCGTGGCGCGCACGTCGGCGATGTGCAGCTTGGGCACCGGCTCGAGCCAGACCGTCTGCCAGATGCCGCTGACCGCGGTGTACCAGATGCCCGCAGGCTCGAGGATCTGCTTGCCCCGTGGCTGCGTGCCCGCGCTCGTCGGATCGGCGACCTGGATCAGCAGCTCGTTCTCGCCGCCGCGGAGGTAGGGGGTGATGTCCATGCCGAACGCGTCGAAGCCGCCCGTGTGCGAGCCGACCATCGCGCCGTTCACCCAGACATGCGCCTCATAATCGACCGCGCCGAAGTTCAGCATCACGTTTTGACCCGCCCAGCCGGCGGGAACGGTGAAGCTGCGGCGGTACCAGATGCGGTCCTCCGGTCCGACCCGGCGCGCGACACCCGAAAGGCGCGATTCGACCGCGAAGGGGACGAGAATCTGCCCATCCATCCGCTCCGGCCGCACCACGTCGGCCGAAGTGATCGCATAGTCCCACAGCCCATTGAGGTTGAGCCAGGCGTCGCGCTTGAGCTGCGGGCGCGGATAGCTGCGCCACGCGTTCTCGGGCGTGACCTCGCGGCCCCAGCTGGTCATCACCTCGCCGGTAAAGACCTTGTCGCCCGCCGGCTCCTGCGCCTGCAGCGTGGGCGCGGCGCCGAATGCCGCGATCGCACAGAACAATGCCAAGAGTGTCCGCATGCCCGGGGCTCCGATCATCCGCTTCATCGTGCCGGCTCCGACATGGAGGGCGGCGCTGCATTCGGGGCGCTGCCCCAGTTCGGGTTGGGCTGCGGCCCCATCGTCAGCACCAGTTTCGCGCCGTCCTTGACGTCGTCGTGGCTGAACCACGGCTTGTTCCACGCCCGGCCGTTCAGCGTCGCCGACTGGATGTAGATGTTCTCGGCCGAATTGTTCTCGGCGACGATCTCCAGCGCCTTGCCGTTGCCCATGCTCAGGCTGACGGTATCGAACACGGGACTGCCGATGATGTAGTGCGGCGTGGAGGGATCGACGGGATAGAAGCCCATCGCACTCATTGCGTACCACGACGAAGTCGCGCCCTGGTCGTCCATGCCGGGATAACCGTAACCCGCGGCGTCGCTACCGTAGAGCGTGTCGAGGATTTCCCGCACCAGCTTCTGCGTCTTCCACGGCTGGCCGCTCCAGGCGTAGAGATAGGGGGCGTGCTGGTCGGGCTGATTGCCCTGCACATACTGGCCCAGCATGCCGGTGCAATCGCGGCAGATGCCCTTCGGATTGTACGGCGTCTCGAAGAACTCATCCAGTTTGGCGTTGAACGTCTCGCGCCCGCCCAGCAGGTCGATGAGCCCCTGCACGTCGTGCGGCACCAGCCACAGCGTCGACCAGCCCGAGGCCTCCTTCATCATGAAGTTGTAGTAAGGCTCGCCCGGATCGAAGGGGGAGATCCAGTTCCCGTCCTCGGTCCGCCCGCGCATGAAGCCGGTCGAGCTGTCGAAGACGTTCCGGTAGTTGCCCGCACGCTGCAGGAGCATGCGGTAATCGTCCATCTTGCCGAGGCGGTGCGCCATCAGCGCCAGGGCGTGGTCGTCCCAGGCATATTCGAGCGTCTTGTCGGCGCCCGCCTTGCCGCCTGCGTAGGGGGGGCTGGGATTGCCTTCGGGCACAATATCCGAGATCCAGCCCTTGGTCAGATACTCGTCCATGTAACCGCGCGGCCCTTCCGGGTCGGTCGCGTTCTTGCGGAGATATTCGTAAGCCGCCTCGTAGTCGAACGGGATGCCCCGCTCCATTGCGCCGAGGTAGAGGAACACCGCGTTGTCGCCGTGGAACGAGGTGTTCATGAAACCGCGCTCGCGTGCCATGTCGAGCTCGGAGCGCATCACGTCCTGCACCAGCTCGGGCTCCATCAGCTCGAGCAGCACGATCTGGTTGCGGCCGGTATCCCAGAACGGGACCGGGCTGTAGCGGTCGTAGGTCGCCGTCTTCACTTCGCCGTCGCGGCTGGTGAAGGTGTCGCCCTTCTCCGCGAGGAGGCGCGGGCTGGCGAAGGACTGGAACAGCGTCGAGTAGAACAGCTTGCGCTGCTTGGGCGTGCCGCCCGTCACCTGCACGCGGTCGAGGAGTTCCGCCCATTCCGCGCGCGCGGAATCGTGGACGCGCTGGAAGTCCCAGCCGGGATTCTCCTCGCGCAGGCGCTGCTCGGCTTCGGCATAGCTGTTGCCGTGGGCGATCTTCATCAGCACCTGCTCGCCTTGGTCGGTGGCGAAGGTGATGTAGGCACCCGCATAGTTGCCCGAAATCTCGCGCCGGCCCGGCTCGACATCCTTGGTGCCGATGCCCCAGCCCTTGTCTTCCAGGTTCGCGCGGAACGTGCCGAGCGCCGCGAAGGGCTTGGAGAATTCGGCCACGAAATAGGGCCCGTCGGCGCTGCTCCGCTTCTCGGCCGAGACGCCGCGCACGGTCCGGTCGCCGACGATCTGGACCTCGCCGCCTTCCCGCGGCAGGTTGACGATCACGTTCGCCCGGTCGGTTTCCGGGAAAGTGAACCGCATCATGCTGGTCCACTGCGTCGCCGTCAGCTCCGCCTGGGTGCGGAAGGTGTCGAGATAGACCGAATAGTAGCCGGGCGAAGCCTTCTCCCGCGCCTTGTCGTAGTACGACGGGGTGTAGGCGGGCGGCACCGTCCAGTCGCCGACCACCGGCATGATGAACGGCTTGGCGTTGCCGCCGTAGGTGGCGCCGCCGCCGCCGGTGAAGGCGATCATCGTCGGGTTCGGATAGTGGTACGGCGCCGGGACGCCGTTCGGATAGGTGAGCTCGAGATTGACGTTGACGGGCGATGCCTCGACCGAACTGTGCGGCAGCCGCGCACCCGGCGAGGTCTGTCCGGAATAGAGCGGCTCGCCCGGCGGCGGCGCATTGCCGATCAGATCGCCGTCGTCCAGCGGGGCCGTGCCGACCAGCGGATCGGCCAGTTCGACGGGCTGACGGTCGGATTGCGCGCTGTCGTGCGTCTGCGCCACGCTTGGCGCACTGACGAGACTGGCGCCGGCCATGAGCAGCGCGATGGTCGGTGACCACTTTCCGATCCGCGGTGTGCGAATCGTAGGGCGTGCATGATCGTTCCTCATTACGTGCTCCCTCTCCCAAGGGCCCATGACGGGCCCCCTCGCCCGGACGGATTTGCTCCGTTCCGGACCTGTGGGAGTGAGTCCTCGATTAATTAAATCATTTTGTCAAATGAAATGGTCGCCGTGGGTTTGATGCATGTTTTGCAGCGCCCACACGCGCGCGGCTCCTGCGGTCAGGCGAGTGCGGCGGCAGACAATGTCAGGGGCCTGGCCGGCGCTAGACGCGCGCCGGGGCTTTCCAGAGGGCGTTCGGCTTGGGCAGCAGGAAGTGGCTGAACGGCAGGATCGCCGCGCCGACTGCCGGCGCATCGTCGGCCAGCATCGCTCGCTTGATCGGCGCGAGCACCGGCGCGTTGGTCGCGCGCTGGCGCAGCAGAACGCTGAGCCGGTCGGCCAATCGGTCAACATAAGGACCGGGCAAACGTCCGCCAATCAGCACCGCGGCAGGATTGATCAGGCAGTTGATCGCAGTCAGCGGCTCGGTCAGCCGTTCGACGGCTTCCTCGATCCAGGCGTCCACGATCGGCTCGATCTTGTCATTCCGCCCTTGCGACTGCAGCATGTCGACGATGCTGAAACCGACCGCCTCCAGCGGCCGGGAAAGGCCGGAGAGCGACACGAAGTTCTGGATCTGGCTGCGCCCCCCGCGGCCGTCGTCGCTCATCAAGAAGCCCATCTCCCCACTGCGCCCGTTCGCGCCGCGGAAGTAGGCCCCGTCGACCACCAGGCCGCCGCCGAGCGCGGACGAGATCAGCATATAGAAGAAGCTCGAGAAACCCTGGCCGAGGCCGAGCTGAAGTTCCCCCATAGCCGCTGCCGCGGCGTCGTTTTCCACGAACACGGGAAGGTTGAGCGGTTCGGCGAACAGGCTCGCGACATCCAGGTTCTCCCACTCGGCGTAGGCCGGGGGGCGCCCGGGCAGGTCGACCAGCCCGAGATCGTCGGGCTGAGCGATGCCCACCCCCACGAGCTGCGAAACGTCGATCTTCGCCTGCTTGAGGAGCTTGTCGACCGAATGCAGATAAAAGGACCTGACCTCGTCCGGCAGCGCGAATTCCACTTCGCGGGAGACGCGCGCGATCGTCTGGCCGAGGAAGTTCACCACCACGATCGTAACGTGGTCGCGGTCGATGTTGACGCCCAGCGCGTAGCAGGCGTTCGGATTGACGATCAGCTTGGCCGGCGGCTGTCCGCGTCCGCCGCGCAGACGCCCGGCTTCTTCGATAAGTCCTTCGGCGAGGAGGCGCTTGGTTATGTTTGCTATCGTTGCGTGTGTGAGGCCTGTAATGTTTGCCAGGTCGACCCGCGTGAGCGGCCCGTTGACGCGGATCGCGTGGAGCGTGACGCGCTGGTTGTGGTCCGCCGCACGCTCGAGATTGGTGCCGGACAGCCCGATGCGGGGGCGCTGAGCCTCGGTCATCGCCGGCCTCCGCGAACCCGCAAGCACTTGTAAATACAGTCAGATATCACGCACCAACCTCTTCTCGGGCTGCGTCAATGGGGCACGGCCGCGGCCGGCGCACGCGAGGGCGACTTCGCCCGCACGGCGGCGGCCGCGAAAATGCAGATGAGGAGATAACACACCATCGGGACGCTGAAGGAGAACGAATATCCCGCCAGCTGCGAGACGCTGCCCGTCAGGACCGGAATGAAGGCTCCGCCGACGATCGCGGTGCAGAGCAGCCCCGAGGTCGCCGCCTGGCTCGCACTGGAGCGCTCGAGCGTCAGCGTGAAGATCGTCGGGAACATGATCGAATTGAACAACCCGATGCCGAGCGCGACGAAGCCCGCCTGGACGCCGCCGATCAGCGCGACATAGGCGCAGGCCGCCGCGGCGATTGTCGAGAAGATCGCGAGCAGCCATCCTGCGTTGAACCGGGCGAGGAGGGCGGAGCCAATCAGGCGGCCGACCATCGCGCCGCCCCAGTAGAGCGACACCGCGCGGCCGGCTTCCTGAAGCGACACGCCGGGCGTGCCGTCGAGCTGCATGAAGCGGGCCAGCGCCCCGATCTCGGCAGGAGCGTCCGACCGCCCCCACACGTCCGGCGAATTCAGGAACAGCGCCATCTGCGTCCCGATCGCGACCTCCGCCCCGACATAGAGGAAGATCGCGAGGGCGCCGAAGATTGCCCACGGCGACTTCATCGTCTCGCGCAGAGTGGCGCCGATGCTGGTGGACACATCCGCGGCAGCCGCAGGCGCGGCACGGTCGACCCGCTTGCGCTGCAGGAAGAAGAACAGGAACAGCGCCGCAATCATCGCCGCGATCCAGAGGAACGCCGAATCGATGCCGGCGAGCGAGTTCCGCCGCGCCGCTTCGGTTACCGCCCCGCCGCCTTCGACGTGGACGCCTTCGAGGAACAGGGTCGCACCCAGATAGGGCCCGATGAAGGTGCCGACGCTGTTGAAGCTCTGGCTGAGTGTCAGCCGGAAGTGGCTGTACTTGGGATTGCCGAGCGCCGCCGCCAGCGGGTTCGCAGCGACCTGCAGGATCGTGATCCCGCTCGCAACGACGAACAGCCCGAGCAGCACGATCGCATAGCTGCCGGCATTCGTGGCGACGAGCATCACGAGGCACCCGGCCAGCATCGTCGCCAGCGCAATCAGGATCGAGGCGCCCGCTTGCCGGCGGTGGAGCAGCACGGCCGCCGGAAGCGAGACGAGGCCGTAGGCGATGAAGAACGCCGATGCCGACAACTGCGCCTCGACGTCGGTGAGCGTGAAGACGCCCTTCACCGCCGCGACCAGCGGATCGATCAACGAGGTGATGAAGCCCCAGGCGAAGAACAAGGTCGTGACCGCGAGGAAGGCCCCCAGGGTCGATCGCTGCGATGACGTCAAAGGGCGCACTCCTCGTCGTTTTATCCGGCCGGGCGGAGCCGGCGCAATCTGCTTGCCCCCCGCGGAGCCGATCCCGACGTAACCCGCCAGGCCCGCCGAGACCAGCGCGTTTACCCGGAGTTCGCCCGTTGCATAGCAAAATATCCCAAATCATTTGGATTATTCGTCCCGTGCCGCTACGTCCGCCTGCCCGTAAGACGACCATCGTAGCCAGTGCGACTCGCGACCGATTCGCATTTGGGGAGGAGTTGAGATGAAGCTTGTTGCGCGCCACGTCGAAAAGCCATGGGGCCGCACCACATTGCCGATTCCGATCGATGGCCACGAGGGCAGCGAGCGGATCGGGGAGATCTGGTTCACCCGCGACGACGCGGAGCCGATGCCACTGCTGGTTAAGCTGCTCTTCACCAGCGAACGCCTCTCGATCCAGGTCCACCCCGACGACGAGCAGGCGCGGGACCGCGGGCTCGCCGCCGGCAAGACCGAATGCTGGTACGTGACCGCCGCCGAGCCCGGCGCCGTGCTGGGGATCGGCACGCGCGAGGCGCTGGACGGCGAGCGGCTGCGCGCGCTGGCGCTGGACGGCGGCATCGAGGAGATGATGGACTGGAAGCCGGTCCAGCCGGGCGACTTCTTCCTCATCCCCGCAGGCACGGTCCATGCGATCGGCGCGGGCGTGTCGCTGGTCGAAGTGCAGCAGAATTCCGACGTCACCTACCGGCTCTACGACTATGGCAGGCCGCGCGAGCTCCATTTGGAAGACGGCGTAGCCGTGTCGCGGGCGGAGCCATATGCCGGCGACCTCTTCCTGCGGACCGGCGACAGCCGGGCCGATTGCCAGCTCCTCGTGAAGAGCAGCCACTTCGCCGTGGCCAAAGGCACCGATGCTTCCGCCATCATGTCGCGCCTCGGCCCAGGTCCCGTGTGGATGGTGCCCATCGAAGGCGAGATAACCTGTGGCGCCGATCGCGCAGGGCCGGGCGAGTGCCTTCTGATCGAGGGAGAGGAGCCGGCCTTCGGCCCCGGGACGCTCGCCCTCGCCGCCAGCCAGTCCGTCTGAGCGCGATCCCGCCCGCCGCATCGGGTGCAGCAACCCGCCAGGCGACATGACGCGGATCCGCGCGCGCCGGTGATCCGCGTAATCGCCTAACCCGCGAACCGCTGGACACTCTGCGACTCGGCGGACCTTTCGAACATCCATTTGCGAGAGAATCTCGCGCCGAGACGGTGCGCGGGTGCGGTCTGCCGCGCCATCTTTGTGTGGTTCATCCATCATGCTGCACGTTTCGTCGCACAAAAGTCCTTGTCTGTCGCAGTAGAAAGAAAGTAACTATTCCGAAAACGGAACGACCGCCGTGACCCCGGTTGCTTATACAACCCCCGAGCTATAGATCCTATCTATAAGAAATGGCTATAGTTGCGTGTAGGACGTTAGTTTTACGCGGCTAACTGCTCGTTTCACTAAAACAACTATATTTAATACGCTTCCGTTACAGGAAACAGGGGAGTTGCACATGGCTGCCGAAGTTTACGACAAGGCTACTGGCGTGAGCCGTACCGTTGCACTGGACGCGATCGACCTGACTGGCCCCAGCATAGTCAAGCTGCAGCTCGAACGTGCCGACATCGCCAGTCTCGAACGCGAGGGCGATGACCTCCTGATCCGCCTCAAGTCCGGCGAAGTCATCCGGATGGCCAACTTCTATGCGCTGACCGACGACTATAGCGAAGTCGTGCTCGAAGAGGCTGACGGCTCCATGTGGGTCGCCCGGCCCGGAGACGGCGTGCAGTTCTACGAGCTCGGCGAAGTGGGCGATCTCTTCACCCAGGTCGCCGCTGAATCGGCCGGCGCATCGGGCTCGGGCGCCGGAATGATCCTGCCGCTCGTCGGCCTGCTCGGAGCCGCCGGAATCGCAGCGGCTGCCGGCGGCGGCGGTGGCAGCGACGGCCCTGACGATACGGATGCTGATGCAGATGCCGATGCTGACGCTGATGCCGACGCGGATGCAGATGCCGACGCAGATGCAGACGCAGACGCTGATGCCGACGCGGATGCAGACGCCGACGCGGATGCAGACGCTGATGCTGATGCTGATGCGGACGCCGATGCTGACGCGGACGCTGATGCTGACGCAGACGCTGATGCGGACGCGGATGCCGACGCGGATGCCGACGCGGATGCAGACGCGGATGCAGACGCCGACGCAGACGCTGATGCGGACGCGGATGCAGACGCGGATGCAGACGCCGACGCAGACGCTGATGCCGACGCAGACGCTGATGCTGATGCTGATGCGGACGCCGATGCTGATGCAGACGCTGATGCTGACGCCGACGCGGATGCAGACGCTGATGCCGATGCTGATGCAGACGCTGATGCTGATGCGGACGCAGACGCAGACGCTGATGCTGACGCTGACGCTGACGCTGACGCTGACGCAGACGCAGACGCAGACGCAGACGCAGACGCTGACGCTGACGCTGACGCTGACGC
>JAPSJS010000040.1 GCA_031178065.1 Altererythrobacter sp. | reverse complement strand
CGTGGACGCACCACCGTGGTCCAGGGCGTGATTCACCTGACGATCTTTGCGACCTTCCTGTTCATCACGATCGTGCCCTAGCCGGCGTCAGTTCCGGTAGAGCGCGTCCAGCCGCGGTTGGTAGCGTTCGCGGATCTTGTGCCGGCGGATCTTCATCGAGGGGGTCATCTCCTCGTTCTCGATCGTGAACGGCTCGTCGGCGAAGGCGAACTGGCGGACTTTCTCGATCACCGAAAGGTCCCGGTTCACCTCGTCGATCGCGGCGCGCACCGCGCTGCGGAAGGCGGGCAGCTCCTGCAGTTCCTTCATGTCGAACTTTACGTCGTTCGCACTGGCCCATTCGAGCGCCCATTCGGCGTCGGGTACGATCAGCCCGACGACGTAGGGGCGCCGGTCGCCGCTCACCATCGCCTGGGCGATCTCCTGCCGCAGGGTCAGCATGCCCTCGATCTTCTGTGGGGCGACGTTGTCGCCCTTGTCGTTGACGATCATGTCCTTCTTGCGGTCGGTGATGACGATCCGGCCTTTCTCGTCGAGATGGCCGATGTCGCCGGTGTGCAGCCAGCCGTCCTTGAGCGTGCGCCGCGTTTCGGCCTCGTTGCGCCAGTAGCCGTGCATGATGAGTTCGCCGCGGCAGAGGATCTCGCCGTCTTCGGCGATCTGGATCTCGACCCCGCGCAGCGGCGGGCCGACGGTGTGCATGGCGATGCCTGCGCTCGGGCGGTTGCAGCTTATCACCGGGCCCGCCTCGGTCTGGCCGTAGCCCTGGAGCATCGTCAGCCCCATGGCCTGGAAGAACACGCCGACATCGGGGTTGAGCGGAGCGCCCCCACTGACCATGGCCTTGATCCGGCCGCCGAAGCGCTGGCGGATCTTTGGCCGCAGCAGTCGCTCGAGGACGAAGTTGAGCGTCTTGTCGCCGAGACGGTAACGGCCTTCCGCCTGCCGCTCGCCGAGTGCGAGCGCGCGGTCCATCAGCGCCTTGGCCGCCCCGCCCTGCTTCTCCACCTGCTTCATGATCCGCTGGCGCAGGACTTCGAACAGGCGCGGGACGACGACCATGATCGTCGGGCGCGTTTCCTCGATATTGCTGGCGAGCTTCTCGAGCCCCTCGGCGTAGTAGATCTCCGCGCCCACCGCGATCGGCAGGAACTGGCCGCCGGTGTGCTCGTAGGCGTGGCTCAGCGGCAGGAACGAGAGGAAGCGCTCGTCGGCGTCGAGGCCGAAGTCGTTCGCCAGGATATCCGCCGCGCCGGCGACGTTGCACAGGATCGCGCCGTGGTGCTGCAGCACGCCGCGCGGCGCGCCGCCGGTGCCGCTGGTGTAGATGATGCAGGCGGTGTCGCAGCGGCCGATCGCGGCGATCCGTTCCTCGACCGCCCTGCGCGCGGCGGCGGCGTCGCCTTCGACCATCTTCGACCAGTCATGGCAGGCGAGATTGCCCTGCTGGTACTTGCGGATGCCGTCGATCGGGATGACGTGCTCGGCGATGCCGGTGCGCATGATCGCCGGGAGCAGCGGCTGCGAGAGCTTCTCGGTCGAAACGATCACCGCGCGAGCGCCCGAATTGTCGAGGATATGGACATGGTCGCGCTCGGTATTGGTGGTGTAGGCGGGCACCGTCACGCAGCCCGCCGCCATGATCGCGAGATCGGCCAGGCACCATTCCGGGCGGTTTTCCGAGACCAGCATCACCCGGTCTCCCTGCTCCAGTCCCAGAGCACGCAGATTCTCGGCCAGCAAGCAGACCGTTTCGGCCGCCTCGCGCCAACTCGTCGTCTGCCATGCGCCGCCGCGCTTCACGCCCAGCATGGGCGCATCGCCCTTCGCATCGGCACGTTTCAGGAAGAGTGCGACGAGGTTGTTCGCCGAATCGATATCGGAAAGCTGCAAGTCTCTGGGCTCCTGCTCCCACGTCCGGCTTCATTGCGGCCGGTCGCCCGGATTACGCCGCCGCCGCGGTAGCGGCAAGCGTGCGATCGCCGTCAGGGCAGGATCAGCTTCGCCTCGACTCGCGGATCGCGCGCGGGAACCCAGCGTTCGCCCCTGCGCAGCACTGCGTTCCCCTTGACCCCCGCCTCGCGCACCGCGATCTCGCGGTGGCCGAGCGCCTTCAACTGCGGGATCGCGCCTTCGAGCCAGGTGCCCTCCTCCACCGTCACGCTGTCGCCGTAAGCCATGACGAAGGGCATGCCGAGCGCCGCTTCCGCACCCAGGCCGAAGTCGATCACGCCGATGATGCTGCGGGCGGTCTGCACCGGGATCGTGCTCCCGCCGGCGGCGCCGATCGCGAGAACGGGGCGGCCCTGCGGGTCCCACACGACCATCGGCGACATCGAGCTGCGCGGGCGCTTGCCTGCCTCGACCCGGTTGACGACCGGGCGGCCGTCGATTTCCGGCGAGCGGCTGAAGTCGGTCAACTCGTTATTGAGGAAGAATCCGCCGGTCATGAGCCCCGAGCCGAAGGCGCTCTCGATGGTCGAGGTATAGCTGATCATCGTGTTCTGCGCGTCGACCACGGCGAAGTGGGAGGTGCCCCGCTCCTCGGGCTCGTCGCCGTCGGCCAGCGCGGTCGACGCGCCCGCGGGCAGGCCGGCGACGACCGCCTCGATCGTCGAGTCGGGATCGATCAGGGCGCTGCGCCGCGCGAGGTAATCGGGGTCGATCAAGCCCTGAACCGGGACCGACACGAAATCGCTGTCGGCGATGTAGAGCTCGCGGTCGGCGTAGGCGAGCCGTTGCGATTCGAGGAACAGGTGCCAGGTCACCGGGCTCTCGGCCCCGAGCGCGGACAGGTCGAAACGTTCGAGCTGGCCGAGGATCTGCAGCACGGCGATCCCGCCGGAGCTCGGCGGGCCCATGCCGCAGATGCGATAGGTGCGGTAGGTCCCGCAGACCGCCTCGCGCTCCTTCGCCTCGTAGGCGGCGAGATCGGCAGCGGTCATCGCACCCTTGCGCGGTGTCTCGGCGGCGACGGTCGCGGCGAGCGCCTCGGCCTGCGGGCCTTCGTAGAACGCCTCGGGGCCGGCAGTGGCGATCGCCTCGAACGTGCGGGCGAGCTCTTCGTTGACGACCAGGTGTCCGGCGGACCGCGGCCGGCCCGCGTCGTCGAAGAACAGCGCCCGTCCCGTCTCGGTCCATCCCGCGCGCTCGGCGGTCGAGGTCAGCGAGCCGTTGAGCCGCGGATTGATGCGGAAGCCTTCGCGCGCCAGCTCGATCGCCGGCTCGAACAGCGTGGCCCAGGGCAGCCGCCCGTGCTGCTCATGCGCCAGTGCGGCGAGTGCGATGTTGCCCGGAACGCCGACGCTGAGGCCGCTCTTCACCGACTCGGCGAAGGGCGGCACCGTGCCGCCGGGATTGAGGAACCAGTCCGGCGTGGCGCCGGCCGGTGCCGTTTCGCGCCCGTCGAAGGTCTCGACCGTTCCGTCCGCGGCGCCGCGCACCATGAAGCCGCCGCCGCCGATGCCGGAGCTCTGGGGCTCGACCACCGTTAGCGCCAGCATCGTCGCGATCGCCGCATCGGTGGCGCTGCCGCCGCGGCGCAGCATGGCCATGCCCGCTTCCTGCGCGCGCGGATCCGCGGCGCTGACCGTGCCGATGAAATCGGCCTCGCTCTCGGCGGGCGGGACGGTCGCGCATCCGGCGAGCGCGAGCAGGGCGGCGATGGGGGTGAAAACGGTGCGGAACATGACCCCGTGGCTATTCGCTCCCGACCGCCTCGGCAAGCGTGGCGAAGCCGTCGCGCAGCATCAGCCGCTCAAGCCCGCGCACGATTCGCCGCGCCAGGCCGGGCCCTTCGTAGACCAGGGCGCTGTAGAGCTGGACCAGGCTGGCGCCCGCCCGGATGCGTGCCCAGGCGTCCTCCGCGCTGCCGATCCCGCCCACGCCGATCAGCGGGATCGCCCCGCCGGTCGCTGCCCGGAAATCACGCAGCCGCTGCTGCGCCAGGTCGCGCAAGGGCGCGCCCGAGAGCCCACCCGTCTCGCCTGCATGGCGCGACGCGAGCGGCGGGCGCGAAATAGTCGTGTTCGAGACTATCAGCGCGCCGAGCCGCTTGTCGAGCGCGATCCGGGCGATCGCGCCGATGTCGGCAGGCTCAAGATCGGGCGCGACCTTAAGGAACACCGGCGGCCCCTCCACCGGGCGTGCGTCCAGCACGGCGTCGAGCAGCGCGACCAGCGCACCCTCGTCCTGCAAGGCGCGCAGACCCGGGGTGTTGGGGCTGGAAATATTGACCGTGAGATAGCTCGCCAGCGGCGCGAAGCGGCGCGTGAGCAGAGCGTAGTCGGCGATCCGGTCGGCCGAATCCTTGTTCGCGCCGATATTGACGCCGACGATCCCGGGCCGGCCGGCGCGCTGGCGCAGCCGCGCCTCGGCCCCTTCCGCGCCCCCGTTGTTGAACCCCATGCGGTTGATCACCGCACGGTCCTCCGCCAGCCGGAATAGGCGCGGCCTGGGATTGCCTGGTTGCGCCAATGGGGTGATCGAGCCGACCTCGACGAACCCGAAGCCGAGGCCGAGCACAGCGTCGGGCACTTCGCCGTCCTTGTCGAACCCGGCAGCCATGCCGAGCGGATTGGGGAAGCGCAGCCCCGCCACCTCGGTCGCGAGCGGCCCAGGCGCCGGCGGTGTGCGTGCAGGGGAGAGCTTGAGCGCCGCGATCGTCGTGCGATGCGCGGTTTCGGGGTCGAGCGCGAAAAGCGCGGGGCGGGCAAGGCGGAACAGCATCGCCGGGCCTATGGCAAGCGCGCCAGGCCCTGTCGACTGTGCCGATCGGACGCATTGCGGGCCGCGGTCGCAAGGAAATTTCGTGAGCCGTTGTCGCATCCATACAATCGTGCACCGCCGACTCGCCCTAGAGGGGCGCTGCGACCCGAAGGCGCTCGGTGCAATGGTGCGCCGGGTTCCTTGCCTTTGCAGGGCGGCGTTCCATCGGGAGCGCCGCCCTCTTTTTTCGCCGGTCTGGCCATGGCGGGCAAATCGCGCCACAAGCCGGCCCGTCATTGAAGGAAAAGAGGGAGGTCGCTCATGACGACGAGGATTCTGGGAGTTTCGCTGCTGGCACTGGCGCTGGGGGGATGCGCCGCCACCGGAGAGGAACCGCGCACGACGCAGGTGGCCGGCTCCGAGACCGCGGCGACGCGGCCCGCGTCCGACATAGGAACGCTGTTCGAGCGCTATGACGAAGCGCAACTGGCGCTCTCGCCGCTCGGCAAGGCCTATCGCGGCATTCGCGATTCGGACTACGACGACTGGGGCGACTTCTCCGATGCGGCTGAAGTGCGCGAGCAAGCGCTGCTCCAGAAGACCGCCGCGACCATGCGCGAGAACTTCGATCCCGCGACGCTGCCGGAACAGGATGCGCTCAGCTACCGCCTGTTCGATGCCATGGCGAAGCGCAGCGCCACGCTCTTCCCCTACCGCGAGTACGGCTACGTCTTCGACCAGATGAACGGCGCGCAGAGCGGGTTGCCTGCGTTCCTGATCAATATCCACTCGGTCGCCGACGAGGCGCAGGCGCGCGCCTACGTCAGCCGCATCGAAGGGCTCGGCCCCGTGCTCGATACGCTGATCGCCGAATCGCGCGAGCGGGCGGCGAACGGCGTCATGCCTCCCGACTGGGTCTATCCCTACGTCATCTCCGACATCGAGAACCTCCTGAATGCGGGCGAGGAGAACGCGATCCTGGTCGACTTCGCCGGCAAGGCGAAGGCGCTGGAACTCGACGCGGCGAAAGAGGCCGAGCTGATTTCGGCGGCGCAGCGCGCGTGGGAGAATTCGTCCGCGCCCGCATATCAGCGGCTGCTCGCCGAGATGAAGCGCCAGCAGGCGAATGCGCCGACCGACGACGGCATTTGGCGCCTGCCCGAAGGTGCGGCCTATTACGAAGCACTGCTCAAGAACTACACCACGACCGATCTCACCGCCGACCAGATCCACCGGATCGGCCTCGACAACGTTGCGCGCATTCATGGCGAGATGCGCGCGATCATGGCCCAGGTCGGATTCGAAGGCACGCTGCAGGAGTTCTTCGAGCACGTCCGCACCGATCCGCGCTTCTTTTACGACACGCGCGAGGAGTACCTGGCCGACGTGGAGAAGTACCGCGTGACGATGGAGGCCGCGCTGCCGCAGTATTTCTCCACGCTGCCGGAAGATCCGCTGACGGTGAAGCCGGTCGAGGCCTTTCGCGAGAAGAGCGCGGGCAAGGCGTTCTATTCGCGCCCGGCGCCCGACGGCTCGCGCCCGGGCACCTACTACGTCAATCTCTACAACCTGAAGGACATGTCGAAGAACGAGCTCGAGGCTCTGTTCTACCATGAGGGGCTGCCGGGCCATCACCTGCAGCTTTCGATCCAGACGCAACTCGGCGACGTGCCGCCCTTCCGCCGCTTCGGCGGGGTCACCGCCTATACCGAAGGCTGGGGCCTCTATGCCGAGGAACTGGGCAAGGACATGGGCTTCTACACCGATCCCTATTCGGACTTCGGCCGGCTGGGGATGGAGCTGTGGAGAGCCTGTCGATTGGTCGTGGATACCGGCATCCACCACAAGCGCTGGAGCCGCGAGCAGGCGATTCAATACCTGACGGACAACACACCCAATCCAGAAGGCGACATCCGCAAGGCGATCGAGCGCTACGTGGTCTATCCCGGCCAGGCGACCGCCTATATGATCGGCAAGCTCAAGATCATGGAACTGCGCGAGCGGGCGAGAGCGGAACTGGGCGCGGAGTTCGACATTCGCGGCTTCCACGATGCGATTCTCCGCACCGGCCCGGTGCCGCTCTCGATCATGGAGGAGAACGTCGCGGCCTGGATCGCGGCGGAGAAGGCGAGCTAGCTAGCCTTCCTGTCCGGGGAGTTGCTAACGACTCGCAACTGGCGGTTTCCGGTTGAAAGCCGGCGGCGCGGTGCATAGGTGCAAATCGGAACGAAATGGTCTGATTTGCAATGCGCCTCTCCAACCTTGCCGACTACGCGGTCGTGACGATGAGCGCCGCCGCGCGCCATTGCGGCGGTGGGCGCACGAGCGCGGCCGAGCTGGCGGCGGAGACGGGACTGCCCGTGCCGACGGTGCAGAAGGTGGTCAGCAAGCTCTCCGCTGCGGGCCTGTTGCGTTCGGTGCGCGGCGCGGGCGGTGGGCTGCAGCTCGCCCGCCCGGCAGCGGCGATCACGCTGGCGGACATCGTCGAGGCCGTGGAAGGGCCGATCGCGCTGACCGCCTGCATCGACGGCGACGAATGCGCGGTCGATCACACCTGCAGCGTCAAACCGCATTGGCCGATGGTCAACGCCGCGCTGCGCGGCGCGCTCGCCGGCATCCCCCTGACGCAGCTTTCGAAGGCAGCGCCGCGTGAACCGAATCCCAGTGGAATTTCTGCATGACTGACGACATCGACATCCAGGATCGCGATGCCCGCGAAGCCGCCGCCCGCGCTGCCGAGTACGAATTCGGCTGGTCGAGCGACATCGAGCAGGAATTCGCGCCCAAGGGGCTGAACGAAGACACCGTTCGCTTCATCAGCGCCAAGAAGCGCGAGCCGGAATGGATGCTCGAGTGGCGGCTTAAGGCGTTCCGCCTGTGGCAGCAGATGGAGGAGCCGAACTGGGCCAAAGTCGGCTATCCGCCGATCGATTACCAAGGCGCGTACTATTATGCCGAGCCGAAGAAGAAGCCCAAACTTGCTTCGCTCGACGAACTCGATCCCGAGATCAAGGCGGTTTACGACAAGCTCGGCATTCCGATCGGCGAGCAGGAAGTGCTCGCCGGGGTCGAGGGCGCGCGCAAGGTCGCGGTCGACGCGGTGTTCGACAGCGTCTCGGTGGCCACGACCTTCCGCGAGGAGCTGAAGAAGGCCGGCGTCATCTTCCTCTCGATCAGCGAGGCGATCCGCGAGCATCCCGAGCTGGTGAAGAAATGGCTCGGCCGCGTGGTGCCGCAGCGCGACAACTATTTCGCGACGCTCAACAGCGCGGTCTTCTCCGATGGCACGTTCGTCTACGTGCCCGAGGGCGTGCGCTGCCCGATGGAGCTCAGCACCTATTTCCGCATCAATGCGGAAAACACCGGCCAGTTCGAACGCACGCTGATCGTGGCCGAGAAGGGGAGCTACGTCTCTTACCTCGAAGGCTGCACCGCGCCGATGCGCGACGAGAACCAGCTCCATGCCGCCGTGGTGGAACTGGTCGCGATGGACGATGCCGAGATCAAGTACTCGACCGTGCAGAACTGGTATCCGGGTAATGCCGAGGGCAAGGGCGGGATCTACAACTTCGTCACCAAGCGCGGCCTGTGCCAAGGCGCGCGCAGCAAGATCTCGTGGACCCAGGTGGAGACCGGCAGTGCGGTGACCTGGAAGTACCCGAGCTGCGTGCTCAACGGCGAGGATTCGGTCGGCGAGTTCTATTCGGTCGCGGTGACCAACAACTACCAACAGGCCGACACCGGCACCAAGATGATCCACAACGGCGCCCGAACGCGCTCGACCATCATCTCCAAGGGCATCAGCGCCGGCAAGAGCAACAACACCTATCGCGGCCTCGTCCGCGTCGGTCCCAACGCGGAAGGCGTGCGCAACTTCACCCAGTGCGACAGCCTGCTGCTGGGCGACAAGTGTGGCGCACACACCGTGCCCTACATCGAGGTCAAGAACCCCTCGGCGCAGATCGAGCACGAGGCGACCACCAGCAAGATCAGCGACGACCAGCTCTTCTACGCCATGCAGCGCGGGCTGGACCAGGAGCAGGCCGTCGCCCTGATCGTCAACGGCTTCGCCCGCGAGGTGCTCAAGGAACTGCCGATGGAATTCGCGGTCGAAGCGCAGAAGCTGCTGGCGATCTCGCTCGAGGGGAGCGTGGGATGACCAAGCGCACTCTCCACCTCCGCTCCCCGTCCGAGCAGTCCGAGGCGCCCAAGGTCCAGAAGAAGGGCCGTGGGTGGAAGATCTCGGAGAAGCGGCTCGATGCGCTGCACGAGCGGGCCCGCGAGCTGCGGCGGCATTCGAGCGAGGCGCACAAGGCGCTGGCAGAGCGGTTCGCGAAGGCGGATCTCGGGCGCTACAAGTTCACTCGCCACGCGGTAGTCGGCAGCGCGATCGTCGACTTCAACTGCCACAATCTCGGCATGGCGATCGCCATTGATGAGGGCGATGCGCCCGATCCGATTGCGACACGCCGCGACAAGAGCCTCGAAGCCGTCGGGATCCGTGTGATGCGGATCAAGGCTGCCGACATTCTCGAGAACATGGACGACGTGCTCGCGCGCATCACCGCCGGTATGCGCCTGCGCATCGGCGACAAGCAGGTCGCGCGCCGCGAACATCATGCAAGCCACCCGCGCCAGAGCGCACCGCGCGGGCGCAGTTACAGGACCAGCAATGCTGAAAATCGATAATCTCCAGGCCGAAATCGGCGGTACGCGGATACTCAACGGTCTCTCGCTCGAAGTGAACGCGGGCGAGGTCCATGCGATCATGGGCCCCAACGGCGCGGGCAAGTCGACGCTCGCCTACGTGCTCGGCGGACGGGCGGGATACGAAGTGACCGGCGGCTCGGTGGAATTCATGGGCCGCGACCTGCTCGAAATGGAGCCGCACGAGCGCGCGGCGGCCGGGCTGTTCCTCGGCTTCCAGTATCCCGTCGAGATCCCGGGCGTGTCGAACGTGCAGTTCCTGCGCGAGGCGCTCAACGCGCAGCGGCAGGTGCGCGGCGAGGAACCGCTCTCGGGCGGCGATTTCCTCAGACTGGCGAAGGAGAAGGCCGGGCTGCTCAAGCTCGACATGGACATGCTCAAGCGCCACGTGAACGTCGGCTTCTCGGGCGGCGAGAAGAAGCGCGCCGAGATGGTCCAGATGGGCATTCTCGATCCGCAGTTCGCCGTGCTCGACGAGACCGACTCCGGCCTCGACATCGATGCGCTGCGCGTCGTGGGCGATGGAATCAACGCGATCATGCGAGCGCCCGAGAAGGGCGCGCTGCTGATCACGCACTACCAGCGCCTGCTCGACTACGTGAAGCCGGACTACGTCCATATCCTCAGCAAGGGCCGCATTGTGAAAACCGGCGGCCCCGAACTCGCGCTGCGGCTCGAGGAGGAAGGCTACGAGGCCGTTGCGGCATGAACGCGGTGACCGCCCTCCCCACCCGCAAGGACGAGGCCTGGCGCTATTCGGCGGTCGAGGCGCTTCAAGGTGTCAATCTCGATAGCTGGCGCGCGATCAACGTGCCGGCGGGCGAGAGCTACCGCGAATGCCTGACGATCGAGGATAGCGAAAGCACCGAGTTGCGCCGCCTGCGCGTTTCGATCGGCGAAGGGGCGCGATGCGAGCTGTTCGCGGTAATCGCCGCCGGGCGTCTCGGAAGGATCGAAATCGAGGTCCGGCTGGGCAAGGGCGCGCATTTCGAGCTCGGCGGCGTCACGCTCGGCGGGCGCGATACGGTGCGCGAGTTCGTGACGCACGTCATCCATGCCGAACCCGAGGCGACCAGCAACCAGGTGGTCCGCTCGGTCCACTGGGGGCAGGGCACGGGCAACTTTCTCGGCCAGATCGACGTGGTGCGCGACGCGCAGAAGACCGACGCGGCGCAGAGCTTCAAGGGCCTTCTGCTCGAGAAGGGCGCGAGCGTGAACGCCGTGCCGCAGCTCGAGATATTCGCCGACGACGTGAAGTGCGCCCACGGCGCGAGCGTGGGGCAGATGGACGAAATGGCGCGCTATTACATGGCGACGCGCGGCCTCTCGCCCGAACAGTCGCGCCGACTGCTGGTGCAGGCGTTTATCGGCGATGCTTTCGTGGCGCTTGAAGACGAGACGGAGCGTGAGCGGCTGATGGGCATTGCGCTCGCCAAGCTGGATTTGCACCTGTGAGCGGGCGCACATCCCTGAGTCCCCGCGAAGGCGGGGACCTCGGGCCTCCAGCGGAGCGCCCGCGGCCTGAGGCCTCGGCTTCCGCCAGGGCTCGCGATGTTCGCAACGACTTCCCCGGTCTCCTCACCGCCGAGGGCAAGCCGTGGCACTACCTCGACACCGCCGCGACTTCGCAGAAGCCGCAAGGCGTGATCGACGCCGTAGCGCGCGCGATCGGCGCGGATTACGCCACCGTCCATCGCGGGGTTTACACGCGCTCGGCCGAGATGACGCTCGGCTACGAGGCCGCGCGTCGCCGCGTCGCTGGCTTTATCGGCGGACGCGAGGAGGAACTGGTCTTCACCCGCGGCGCGACCGAGGCGATCAACCTCGTCGCCCACAGCTACCCGAACAAGGGCCGCGTGCTGCTCTCCACCCTGGAGCACCATTCGAACATCGTCCCCTGGCAGCTTGCCGGGTGGGAAATCGACGTTTGCCCGCTGACCGAGGACGGCAAGATCGATCTCGACGCCGCCGAGCGGATGCTGACGCCCGAGCATACGATGGTCGCCTTCGCACATGTCTCGAACGTGCTCGGCTCGGTGGTCGACGCGAGGCGTGCGGCGGAACTCGCGCATTCGGTCGGCGCGAAGCTGCTGCTCGACGGGTGCCAGGCCGTGCCGCGTCTGCCGGTCGACGTCGCCGCGATCGATTGCGACTTCTACGCCTTCAGTGCGCACAAGCTCTATGGCCCGACCGGCGTCGGCGCGCTCTGGGGGCGGGCCGAGCTGCTCGATGCCATGCCGCCGTGGCAGGGCGGGGGCTCGATGATCGAGAAGGTCACCTTCGAGCGCACGACTTACGCACCGCCGCCGCAGCGGTTCGAGGCGGGCACGCCCGCGATCGTCGAGGCGATCGGCTTCGCCGCCGCCTGCGATTACGTCGAGAACGTCGGGATCGAGCGAATCCACGCGCACGAATGCACGCTCGTCGGGCACTTGCGCGAGGCGCTGTACGGAATGAACGATGTCACCCTGTTCGGCCCCGCCGACAGCGCCGGAATCGTCAGTTTTGCCATGCGCGGGGTTCACCCGCACGATCTCGGCACCATATTGGACGAGGAAAACGTCGCGATCCGTGCCGGGCACCACTGCGCACAGCCGCTGATGGCCCATCTCGGCGTCCCCGCCACCGCGCGGGCGAGCTTCGGGCTCTACTCGGACGAATGCGACGTCGAGGCGCTGCTGCGCGGGATCGATCGCACCAGGAGGATCTTCGGATGACCGAAGCGAGCGAAAAGAAGAAGGAATATGTTGCCGCGCCCGCGCCCAACGAGGGCTTCGCGAAGCCTCCGCGCGCGCGCGTTGCGGATGCGGTCGACCCGGAGGAGAGCTCCGAGGAGACGATGGGCGAAAAGCTCGAGCGCAAGCGCGACTATCTCGAAGGCTTTCTGCAGAAGAAGCCGGAGAGCGTGTCGGCCGGCGCGCCGGGCGGTGAGCTCTACGAGGCGGTGATCGCCGCGCTGAAGGAAATCTACGACCCCGAGATTCCGGTCAATATCTACGATCTCGGCCTGATCTACGGCGTCGACGTCGACGACGAGAGCAGCGTGACGATCACGATGATGCTGACCACGCCGCACTGCCCGGTGGCGGAGTCGATGCCGGGCGAGGTGGAACTGCGTGCTGCGTCCGTCCCCGGCGTGCGCGATGCGGAAGTGAACCTGGTGTGGGACCCGCCGTGGGGCCCCGACAAGATGACCGACGAAGCGCGGCTCGAACTGGGGATGCTCTAGGCGCTCCCCGATGGATAGGTTTGTATCATGACCGAGACCAAAACCCGCCAACGCCCTGCCGCCGTCACCCTGACCGAAGCGGCCGAGCGGCGCATTACCGACCTCATGGCGAAGGCACCGAAAGGCGCGATCGGGGTCAAGCTCTCGACCCCGCGGCGCGGCTGCTCGGGGCTGGCCTATTCGGTCGACTACGTGACCGAGGAGCAGGGCTTCGACGAGAAGATCGTGACGCCCGGCGGCACGTTCTACATCGACGCCGCCAGCGTGCTCTACCTCATCGACAGCACGATGGACTGGCGCGAGGACGATTTCACCGCCGGCTTCGTGTTCGAGAATCCCAACGCCAAGGGTGCCTGCGGCTGCGGCGAGAGCTTCATGGTCTGACTAGCCGCGCCGGCGCGCGCGCCAGACTCTGAACAGCACGCCCGGCGCGGCCAGCACCGGGTGCCGTTCGCGCCAGGGCGTGATCGCCACGGGAACGCCCGTGTGCCGCTCGATCTTCCAAGCCGCGTAGCGCGCGGCCCCGTCGAAAGTCGTGCTCGCCTTGACCAGCCGCGCGAGATTGAGCGGCTTGCCGAAACGCCGCCTGCGCCCCCACCAGCTCAGGATGCGCTGTCGCTCGCCGGCCGAGAGGCGCGGGGCGAGCCGCTCACCGTCGCGCGCGAAGGGAATGCCTTGCGCCTCCCAGGCGAGCGGCAGCAGCCCCTCGAAATGGGCGGCATTGACCGACAGGATCGAATCCTCGCGTCCCGGCTTCTCGACCCGGAATTCGGCCTGATAGGTCGCGCGGAACAGCGCGCGCCAGTAATCCCCGGCCGTGCCGCTCTCGGGCCCGAGCGCCGCAGCGAGCCGCGCCGCCGTCTGCGCCGCGCCGGCGATCGCGGAAACGACGCGCGGGCGCCATTCTTCGGCTGACAGCAAGACGAGCGCGCTCGGTTGCACGAAGCGGGCCCAGATCGTCGTATCCCGGCTCTCCCCCTCGGCGGCGCGAACGAAGGTGGTGAAGGCCATCCGCGCGACTTTCGCGCGCAGCACGCGCCCCTCGTGTTCCCACTCGTGATAGCTCACGCGGGGCCAGATGCGCTCCGCCTGGCTGCCGGGCAGCAGGAGGTAGAAGTCGAGCACGCCCTCGAGCTCGCCCGTACGCAGGTTAGAACCGTAGAACAGCGCGGCCGCCGCGCCTGCTTCTTCGGCAAGGCGCGCGGCGAAAGCGGCGATGGCAGGGTGCACTGCGGCGCCCAGGCCGTCTGCGATCCGCTGCTCTAGCGCGCCGTTCACGGGACGACGAAGCGCAGCTCGGGGCCGCTCGTCAGCCGATACCGCCCGGCGGGGAAGGCCTCGCCATCAAGAATGATCTCGTCGTCGACCGCGATTTCGATCGGGTCTGCGGTGACACGGTGGAAGCCCTGCTCGCGCAGCCGCTCGGAACCGTGCCCGCGGATGATCGCCGGCATCTGCAGCAGCAGTCCGCGCGCGGGATGGTCGAGCACCGCGAGCTTGAGCCCCTCGCGCGGCTCGCCGAACGGGTTGATACCGGCGGGGAACCGCTCGAGCGTGGAGGCGAGGACGAAATGGCGCCGTGCCGGGTCGCCGGCCGGGACATGCGGCAGCGCGCGGCCTTCGGGGCCGATTGTCAGCTCCATCGGGACGCCGCGGCGCCAACGGTTGCGATCGCTGCCGAGCAGGGCCTGGAGAATGCCCCACCCCGCGGTGACGCCCACCGCGAGGCTGTCGAACGCCCCGAGCCGGTGCGCGTCCTGCCCGGCGCGGATGCCGAGCGTGTAGGCGCCGGCGCCGAAGATAAAGCCGAGCATGGGCGGTACCGCACGGTCGAGCGCGTCGACGCGGATGGGGCGGCGGGTCACGCGGCGGCCCGAGGCATAGGCCCCGATCGCGGCCCCGATCGTCCACGCCGGCGGTGCGCCCAGGTCGACGTTGAGGGCGTTCGTCTTGCCCTTGGGCAGAACGGCCACGTCCGGCCAGGTCTCGCCGAACACGTCCAGCGCTGCCGTGAGCACGTCGCGCACGGTCCCGTCGCCGCCGTTGATGACGAGATAGTCGATCCCGCGCGCGGCGAAGCGGGCCAGCTCCTCCTTCAGGCGGGCGGTGTCGGGCGGCTGGGCGACGAAGATGTTGGCCTTCACCCCGAGGTTCAGGTCCTGACCCTTGTTGCGGTGGCTGCGCGGGTTGTAGATCACGCCAACCGATGGCCCGGCCGCGGCAATGCGCACGTCGGGCGCGGGCAGTTTTGCGTCGACGGGAGTCATGGGGGCGCCTTAGCCGGATAGTGGGGCGCGGACCTAGACATTTTCGCTTCGCCGGGCGGATCGGCTCCTGTAACTTCGGCTCATGCTCCATCCCGATCTACTCGACTCCGCCCGCGCGCTGTCCGACCGCATCGTCACCCTGCGCCGCGCGATCCATGCCGAACCCGAGCTCGGGCTTCACACTCCGATGACGATGGCGAAAGTGCGCGCCGCGCTCGCCCATCTGCCGCTCGAATGGCGCGAAGGTTCCTCGACGACGGGACAGGTCGCGGTGCTCAAGGGCGCGCAGCCCGGGCGGCGCGTTCTGCTGCGCGGCGACATGGATGCGCTGCCGATGCGCGAGGAGACCGGGCTCGACTTCGCCTCGGCGATCGAGGGGCGGATGCATGCCTGCGGGCATGACACGCACACCGCGATGCTGGCTGGCGCGGCGGAGCTGCTCGCGGCCCGGCGCGGTGAGCTGGCCGGCGAAGTGCTGTTCATGTTCCAGCCGGGCGAGGAAGGCTTCCACGGCGCGCGCTTCATGCTGGCGGACGGGCTGCTTGGCGATCCGCTGCCGGGAGCGGCCTTCGCGCTCCACATCATGCCCAACGCGCCCCACGGGGTGCTCGCCGGCCGTGCAGGGCCGCTGATGGCCGCAGCCGACCAGTTCGATGTCGTTGTGACCGGTCGGGGCGGGCATGCTTCGATGCCGCACGATGCGCGCGATCCGGTGCCCGCCGCGTGCGAGATCGTCGGTGCGCTGCAGGCGATGGTCACGCGGCGCTTCAACGCGGCCGACGCGGTGGTCGTTACCGTGACCCAGCTCCAGGCCGGCACCGCGCACAATGTCATCCCCGACCATGCGAGCCTGCGCGGCACGATCCGCACGCTGTCGCCCCGCCACCGCACGGCCGTGCGCGAGGCGATGGAAGCGGTCGCGCGCGGCGTGGCGCAGGCGCACGGGGTGGAGGCGGAGCTGACCGTGACCGAGGGCTTTCCCGTCACCATCTGCGACGAGCGTGCAGTCGCGCTCGGCCGCGAGGTCGTTCACGAGGCGCTGGGCGAAGGCTCGTGGCGCGAACTGCCGGCGCCGATCATGGGTGCGGAGGACTTCGCCTACGTGCTGGAGAAAGTCCCGGGCGCCATGTTCTTCCTCGGCGTCGCACCCGAAGGGGAGGACTGGCGCCAGTGCTGCGGCATCCATTCGCCGCGCATGATCGTGGACGAAGCCGCCCTGCCCCGGGGAACCGCCATGCTCGCCGGCTGCGCGCTGCGCTTCCTCGAACGCGGGCTCGCCTGAGCCGAGCTGCTATCGGCCGCGGGGAACGAACGGCTTCGGCTGGGCCGCGGCATCGCTTTCGTGCGGCTTCTCCAGAATCTTTCGAAGCAGGGTGACCATTGCGGTTCGTCCGCGTTCGGACAGGCTCACGATGACGCGCCGATGATCGAGTGGATCGGGGAGCCGCTCGATCAGCGCTTCGTCTTCCAGCCGGTCGATCAGCCGCATCGCCGAGGTCGCCGTCGTGCCCGAGACGAGCATGAGCTGCTTGACATAGACGATGCCGCCTTCCTCGCCGTTGACGAACAGCTCCAGCAATATGTCCCAGGCGAAGTCCTTCACCAGCCCCGGCGGCATGTGCTTGTCCACTTCCCTGCGGAGACGAATGAGCCGCCGTGCGCAATCGACGAGCTCCCGTTCGAAGATCGTCCGGCCCTGACCGGCCTGCGCCAGGGACTCGACCGTCCGCTGCGAGGTGGGCGACGGACCGGCGTGAAGGGGGATGATCCTGGTCTTCGAACTTTTCATGACGGTGTTATGTCGAACTTTCCGTAACAATATTTAACAATTCAGCTTACGCTGCCATAAGACCCCCTCCTCTCGATACTATATCAGAAACGAGTTCGTGTATAGAAGTGCTGTGAGACCCCTTGAAAAGTACTGCATCACCACTTTTCAAATCGGATAGTAAAGAGCTTCTTAAGCTTTGGAGCGACGATGGCCGGTCTGCCCTGAGTTGTTCGGGCAATTGGGACCAGAATTCGTCGTACAAGGGGCCGAGTGCATAGACGCGGTCGATGGAGTGGCGCGCCACGACCGCCGCAAGCCGCGTATGGTACGAGCCGGCATCGGCGCCCAGCTCGGCCATCTCGCCCAGAACGGCCACGCGGCGGGTCGCAGCCGTCTTCGAGCCCAGCAGCGCAAGCGCCGCTTCCATCGAGCCCGGATTGGCGTTGTAGGCCTCGTCGAGGACGAGCACCCGCCGTCCCTCGATCCAGGCTTCGAATTCGCGGCCGCGCCCCTCCAGCGGGGCGAAGGTCGCGAGCCGGGACAATGCCGGCTCGAGATCGCGGCCGAGCGCCCACAGCGCGGCGAGAACCGCCAGGGCGTTCAGCGCCATGTGCTCCCCCGCCGCGCCCAGCGCGAAGGCGACGTTGCGGCCGCCGATGCGCGCTTCGGCAATCTGCGACGACGGGTCGTAGTCGGTCAGCCGGACTTCGCATTCCGGCGCCCGGCCGTAGTCGATCACGCGCAGGCCCCGGCTGCGCGCGGCCATGTTAACCCGCGCCCATTCGGCCATCTCGCGGTTGAGCACCGCCACCCCGCCGGGGCGCATGCCTTCGAAGATCGCGCTCTTTCGCCGGGCGATCGTCGCGAGGTCGTGGTGGTGTTCGAGATGCGCCGGCAGGATGTTGGTGAAGATCGCCACATCCGGCCGGGTCAGCCGCGAATTCTGCGCCATCCGACCGATGGCCAGCTCCAGCGCGACATGCGGCACGTCCCAGGGGATCGAGGCGAGATTCCAGGCGATCCCGTGCGGCAGGTTGGCATTGTAGCGCGTCGTTCCGACCGCGCCGTAGCCTTCCATGGCATGCGCCAGCATCGCGACCGTGCTCGTCTTCCCGGCGCTGCCGGTGACGCCGACCACCTTCCCGCGCATCCGCTGGCGCGCGTACCCGCCGAGATCGAGAATGGCTCTCTCTACATCCTCTACCAGAAGGGCTGGTGCGACGAGGTCTCCGAACCGCGCGGGATCGCTGCCGATGTAGGCTGCGGCACGGTGCGTCAGGCGAGGAATGTGGCGTTCGGACACGCCGCGCTGCCCTTCGGGCGGGCGCAGCGCGACCATATCTCCGTCGCGGAACGCCGGAAGGTAGGTGCATAGTCCGCCGGTCGACCAGTCACCGGGAGGAGGGCTCTGCCACTCTCCTCCGGTCGCCCGCGCGACATCCGCCGCGGTCCAGTGACGCCGCGCCTTCTCCGCGGGAGGACGGTGGACGGCACCGTCTTCGCCGTCGCGCACCAGCAGGTAGCGGCGATAGGCGGCGAGGCCGGACAGGTAGTGCTCCACGTCGTCGATCCGGATGCGGAAGGCGTGGTGGCGGATGAAGAAGCTGCCGGCGATCTTCGAGGGCCGGGCGAAAAACATCGCCAGCTCGGGCCAGAAGTGGCCGTTGAGCAAGTAATGCGCGCGGAAATCGAGCGCCCGGTAGAAGCGCGCCAGGTCGATCCCGTCGAGCAGGTGCCGCCGCTCGGGATCGGCGCGCAGCCGGGCGACCATGCTCTCGGCCGCGGTCATCAGCTCCAGCAGCGTGGGAAAAGTAGTAATCCGCTCGAGGACGAAGCCGAGATGGATGCGGAAGTTGTCCAGCCCGAAACGGAAGTAACGCTCCTCGGGCCGGTAGCGGGTCAACTCGTTGACGGCGTAGCTGAGCCAGTGGTCGTGCGCCTTCCAGTGCTCCTGGTCGATGAAGTATGCGAACGCCCTCTCCACCGCGGACAGCCAGCGCGGGTCGCGGGTGGCCTCGTAGAGGCGCATGAGGGCGAATGCCGCCTCGCCATCGTAATAGATGATCCGGAAGCGCTCCTTCTCGCTCAGCGAGGGATAGGCGAGCACGTGGGAGAACGATCCGGTGCCGGGATCCTGCATGTGCAGGATCCCGGCGCCCAGCCGCTCGGCGAGCGCGAGGCTTTCGGCGGTTCCCGTCAGCGCATGGTGCTTGAGCAGTGCGAGGACCGCGACCGCGTTCCCGCCGAGCTTGATCTCGCTGCCGACATCGACGAGGAACGCCGCCTCGCGTCCGGACGGGAGCGGCGCGGACCGGATCAGCTCCCCGGTCAGATATGCGAGGGCACGGCCGATCGCCTGCTCCAGGCTGTCGTCGCGAGTGACCTCCCACGCTTCGAGCATGGCGTAGACCGTGCTCGCATGGCGCAGCGCGTTGTAGGCCCGGATGGGGCGGTCGAAGCACGGATGCCAGCCGTAATGGAAGCGCCCGTCGTCGAGGACCTGGGAGGCGAGATAGGCGCTGCCCGACCGGACGAGCTGCGCGACGTCCTCCGACTGCAGAGCATTCATCGTGCGCCGCCCTGCGTCGAGCCCCCCGCCCGAAAGCTCGCGGACCTGCAGATCGTCGCCGACGAACGCGCCCTTGGTCGTGAACAGCCACACCGGATCGTCGTCGCCGAACGCCAGATCGGTCAGCCCGTGGCGCTTCTCGGCGTAAATGCGGAAGTTCTTCTCGTTGAGGACGGCCGCCGCGTCGCGGTTTCCGCCGTAGAGCATGGCGTTGGCGTTGATCTCGGTCTCGAGGAACGCGTGCTCGAAGCGGGGATCGAGCGAGATGCCGAGGCGGAAGTAATTGCGCTTGATCGTGCGCAACGCGGCCTTGAGCTCGCTCCAGCTCCGCCGCTCCACCGCATCGACCCAGTCGAGGCGCAGCCAGCGAACCGCCGCGCCGCTTGCCGCGATCCGCTCCGCCCCGGCTTGCCAGGCCTCCTCGGCGGTCGGCCCGCTGGCGGTCACGGTTGCCGCTCGCCGGGTTCCATCGGTGAAGGAGAAGAACAGGACCGTGCGCGCTTGCCCTTCGACCTGCACGGAGGGGACCTGCCCCAGACGGGTGCGGAGGCGCTCCAGGCAGGTTTGCAGCCGGTCCGTCACCTCTCGCGCAGCGCCTCCTGCGCCCGGTTGATCGGCTTCATCAGGTATTGCAGCACCGTCTTCTGCCCGGTGTGGACGTCGACGGTGGTGATCATGCCGGGCACGATCGGGAAGCGCTCACCCGCATCGTTCACCAGCGCATTGGATGTCGTGCGGATGAAGACGCGGTAGTAATAGACTTCGGGGTTCACCTCGTCCTGGATCGTGTCGGGCGAGATCGTTGCGACTTCGCCTTCGAGGCCGCCGTAGATCGAATAGTCGAAGGCGGTGACTTTCACCGTCGCCCTCTGCCCAGGATGGATGAATGCGATGTCGCGCGGCGACATGCGCGCCTCGATCATGAGCTGGTCCTCCAGCGGAATGATCTCCATCAGCCGCCCGTTCGGCGGAATCACGCCGCCCACGGTCGAAACCTCGATGCTCTTGACGATGCCCTTGACCGGCGAGCGGAGCGTCAGCCGGCTCAAAGTATCGGAGCGCCCGCGCATGACCGGGGCGAGTGCCTCGACCTGCTCGTTGGCTTCGGAGAGCTGCTGGCGAGCCTCGACCAGATATTGCGAGTGCAGGTCTGCCTTCTTCAGCTCGAGCTCGGAGAGCTGGCGGCGCAGCCGGATCACTTCGACGTTGCTCGCCGCCCCGACTTCGATCAGCGACTCGCCGATCGCGACTTCGCGGCGGATCAGCGCGATCGACTGGTCGATCAGGCGGACCGACTCGTTCAGGCTGCGGCGGCGCGTCTCGTAGAGGCGGGTTTCCGCCTGCTTGAGGTCCTGAAACTCGTCCAGCTCGGCAGGAAAGGTGAGTGCCGTCTGATTGACTTCCGCCTGCAGCCGGGCCGAGGCAGCGAGGGCCGCGCGGTACTTCGCGGCGCTTTCGTCGAAGGTCGAACTCGCCTGCGTCGGATCGAGCTGCGCCAGGATCTGACCGGCTTCGACCAGGTCGTCCTGCTTGACGTGCAGCTCGGCCACGATGCCGCCTTCGAGCGATTCGATGACCTGTTCGCGCATAGTCGGCACGACCCGCCCGCTGCCGGTCGCCACTTCGTCGAGCGTCGCGAACCATGCCCAGAGGACCGCGGCGGCAAACAGTGCGCCGAGCGTCCAGACGAGACGGCTGGACAGCTTCAGGCGGGGATCGGTCTCCTCCCCGAACAGCCAGTCCTCGCTTGCGGCCCGCGCGGTCATGCGGCCTTGCCCTTTCCTTGCATCGTCGCGAGCGCGGCATGCTTGGGCTTGTCGAGCTTGACCGCGCCGTTGTGGATCACGACGATCCGCTCGACGAGTTCGAGCACCCGCATACGGTGCGTGGCGATGATCACGGTGCGGCTCTTGCTCCAGTCCGCGAAGCGCTCGATGAAATGCCGCTCGGTCGCCTCGTCCATCGCGGCGGTGGGCTCATCGAGCAGGACGACCGAGGGTTCGCGCAGCAGCAGCCGCGCGAGGAGCAGGGCCTGCGTCTGTCCGCCCGAGAGGCCCAGGCCCCCTTCGAGAATCATGTAGTCGAGCCCGGACTGCGTCCGGCGTACGAATTCGTCGGCGCCGACCATCTCCAGCATCGCCGCGATCTGCTGATCGGACGCATTCGGCGCGCCCATCGTCAGGTTGTCGCGCAAGGTCCCGTGGAACAGGCGGCTGTTCTGGCTGAGCAGACCGATGTCGCGCCGCACGTCGGCCGGATCGATCTGGTGCAGCGCCAGATCGTCGACCAGAACTTCGCCCGCGACCGGCGGCAGCAGCCCCGAAAGCGCCTGCAGCAGGGTCGACTTGCCGGCCCCGTTGCGGCCGAGCAGCGCGATCTTCTCGCCCGCGGCAATTTCCAGCTCCGGCACGGCCAGCGCGGGCGGCGCATTGGCGTCTCCGTAAGTGAAGACGGCCGAGCGGAGGCTGAAAGTCCCCCGTATCGCGGGGATCTGGAGCCGCTGCTCGTGCTCGGGGCTGTCGACCGGCAGCGCCATGATCTGGTCGACGCCCTGAATCCCGACTTTCGCCTGCTGCAGCCGGTTCAGGACCTGCGTCACCTGCGAGATCGGCGCCATCATGCGCGAGCCCAGGATCGATGCGCCGACGAGCGCGCCCGTCGTCATGTCGCCCGCGATCACCATCGGCGCGCCGCAGAACACGATCGTGGCGTAGACGGCGTTCTGCACGTTCTGCGCCCAGGCGGTCAGGCCATTGGTGAGGCCCCGGAGCTTGAGCTGCGCCTCACCCGCAACGGCGTTGAAGTGGTTCCACCGCTGCTGCAGCGGATCTTCGGCTTGGAGGGTCTTCACGTCCTCGATCCGCTGGACCGCTTCCACCAGCATGGCGTTCCGCAGCGAGGATTCGCGCATCGCCTCGGTCGCGTAGGTGCGCAGCTTCCGCTGGGCGAGCCAGCCCGGCACGAGCAGCAGCAGCATCGCGCCGAGCGGGACCAGCGCCAGTGGCCCGGCGATGAACCAGAACGCCGCCAGGAACAGGACGAAGAACGGAATGTCGGCGATCGCGGCCACGGTCGTCGAGGTGAGCAGCTCGCGCACCTGCTCGAGATCGCGGAGCTGGGCGATGAACGTGCCGGTGGAGGCGGGGCGGTCGCTGTTCCGCACCCGCAAGGCATGGCCGAAAACCCTGTCCGATATGCGCAGGTCCGCCCGCCGGCCCAGCACGTCGATGATATTGGTCCGCAGCTTGGTCAGCAGGAAGCTGAATCCGATCGCGAGCAGCACACCGATGAACAGGACGTAGAGCGTCGGGAACGATTCCGCCGGCACGACGCGGTCGTAGACCTGCATCGAGAACAGCACGCCGGCGAGCGCGAGCGTGTTCGTCACCAGCGATGCGACGATGACGCTGGCGTAGGAGCGGCGGTCCTTCAGCAGGATACGCCGCAGCCAGTGCTCCTCGTAAGGGCGGATATAAGTATCGACCCGCGCGTCCGGAATGGCTCCGGCGGGGCGCGGGACGACGAAGCTCTCGCTGGCCTCGACCAGCTCGGCCAGATCCATGCGCTGCTGCAGCCCGCCTTCGCCGACGACAGCCAGACTGACTTCCCCGGAAGCGCTGACGGCGGTGATCACCGCGAGATCGCCGCCGTGCATCCGCGCGATGACCGGCAGGCGCCAGCTCGTCAGCGACAGCGAGGCGGGCTCGGCGAAGTGGACCTGCAGTCCCGCATGCCGCGCGAGCATGCGGATGCGCTCCTCGTCGCTCTTGGCGTGCAGCCAGCGATCGGAAAGCCGGGCCGTTTCGGTAGACACCGGCAGGCCGTATTGGCGCGCAACGAGATGAAAGGCCTCGATCCAGGCGTGCGGGCGGAAATCCGCATCCGGGGCGGCCCTGACCGTCACAAGACGGTCCCGCCGACGGTGGTCCCGGCGAGCCCGAAGGCCTCGCGCGCGGTTCCCGAATTGACCAGGCAATCGACCTGCAGGCGGCGCAGGTCGTGCTGTGTGTTCGCCCTGTCGAAGCGGACCTGATGCAGTTCCTGCTCCGCATTGAGCAGATCGACCAGCGTCTTGGTGCCCATCTCCAGGTATTGCAGGCGGTAGAGCTTGCCGGTCTCACGCATGCTTGCCTCGCGGAAGGCGAGCGTGTCGAGCACACGGCCGAAGCTCGCCACCTGGCGCTGCGCCTCGCTCAGCGTGCGGCTCACGTCGTTGCGGATCCGCGCTTCCGCCGCGTCGGCAGCGCCCAGCGCGTGGGATGCGCCGCGGATGCGCGCCCGGTTCGCCCCGCCGTTGTAGAGCGAGGTCGAGACGTTGATCCCGAAATTGTACTCTTCGCGGCCCCCGAACGGATCGTGGATGTCGGTCGCGCCGCCGGCGCCGAGCGACACGGTCGGCATGCTTTCCGACCGGCTGCGCTCCAGGTCGGCAAGCGCCTGGTCGCGCTCGGCGCGGACTTCGCGGATCGCCGGAATCGTCTCCCAGTCAGGCTCCCCTTGCGCGCAGGACCGCATGAAGCCCTCGGGCAGTTCTGACGATACCGCGGGCGCTTCTCCGCGGCCGAGAAGGTGGGCGAGGGTTGTCTGCCAGCGCAAGTGCTCGGCCTCGATCTCCTCGATCGTCGCCTGGGCGGCCTGCACGCGCGCGTCGGCCTGCAGCAGGTCGGCCTTGGTCGCCGCGCCCTCATTGAAGCGGTGCTGCACGAGATCGCTGATGCCGCGCACGCTTTCGAGCTGGTCGAGAGCGATTTGCCGCAGGGATTCGGTGCGCTGGAGCTCGATGACCGAGTAGCTGGTGTCGCGGATCAGCGAATCCACCGCAAGCAGGAGCTGCGCCTCGCCGATCTCGACGCCGGCCTCGGCGGAGTGGACCGAGCTGCGCACTTTCCCGAAGTCGTAGAGCATCTGCGACACCGAGACATTGGCCCGGGGGCGCCAGCGGCTCTGGCCGATGTTGTCGTAACCCGTGCCGATGCCCCCATTGATCTGCGGCAGGTAGCCGGCTTCGGCGACGTCGATTTCTTCGGCCCGCGAATCCAGCCGCGCCTCCGCCTCGACCACGGAGGGATGCCAGGCGACCGCCTCGCGCGCGGCACGGTCGATCATGATGGCGGCCGGGCCTTCAGGAGGTGAAGCCGCCACGTACGACGGTAAACAGAGTCCGCAGGCCCATCCGACTGCAACAAGCCACCCATTCCCCCGCTTCACCCGATCACACTTCACACATTCTCACTCGTAAACGCGGCAACAGGAGCCCGCGCCGATCCGGCGCGGGCTCCGTGAGAATACAGGCGGTTAGACAACCGAAAGGTTGCTACCGTCGAGTTCGTCCCGCAGATCGGTGCCGAGGTAGCCGAGCGGATCCTGCATGGGATCCGATGCGGTCTGCACCAGCGCGATCTCTTCCGCCGGCTCCGGCGCCGAGGGCATCGGCGTGTCCTCGCCGCTTTCCGACAGATAGTGGTTGAGCACTTCCTCGAGCGTGCCCTGCCCTTCGAGCAGGTCGAACTCGGGGAAGCCGGTCTCGCCGATCGCCGCGACGTTTTCACTGCCGTCGACGCCCGCCAGCTCCAGCGGGATGGCGTCGGCCGCGAACATGCTCATGAACGCCGCCGCACCGGCCTCGGGTACGCCGGCGCCTGAGGGCTCGACGGTCACCTCGAGCGTGCCCTCTTCCACCTTGCCCGACGGAAGCGTGACCTGGTACTCGAAGGTATCGAGCCCGGGTTCGGTCAAGTGCCCCGTCGTGTTGGGCGTGTAGGTGTAAGTGCCGTCGGCATTGACCTCCAGCGAACCGTAGGTGCCCTGGATGGTCACCGGAGCGCCGCTGGTCACCTCGGTGAACGTCACGCCATCGGCCGAGATCGACAGCGGCGGATCGACGTCGCCGAGGAAGTCGTTCGCGAACAGATCGCCTTCGGCCGGGAAAGTCTGGCCGACGAGGAAGCTGTCCAGATGGGTGACCGTCGAGCTCACGTCGATGTCGACGCCGCCGGCTACCGCGACCAGGCCGAAGTCGACATCGGCCCGGATCCGGTACTCGCCCGCGGGAACATCGGGAACGAGGATGTCACCGGTGCCACCGCTGCCCAGCAGGCTCAGCAGCTGGCTGCCGTTGTAGCTCGCATAGGTGCTCCAGGTGCCGCTCGCCGTGTCCAGCATCTCAACGAAGACCGTGACGCCGCCGCCCAAGCCGAGGAGACTTCCGGCATCGACGGCGAGCGTCACGTCCTGTGTGGTGTCGGCAGCGACGAGGAAGCTGTCGCTGACGAGATCGCCGCTTGTGCCGACCGGCGCACCGAGCAGCACTGCGGTCCACGCGTAGTCCACCGCATCGGGCATCGGATCGCCCGTCGTCACCTCGTACTCGTACTCGATCCCGGCTTGCGCCGTATCGTCGGCCACCCGTTCGCCCGCGACCTCGACCGTGAGCGTCGCCTCGACCGAATTGGTGCCGTCCGAGATGGTGTAGGTGAACACGTCGGATAGACCGATGGACGCAGGGTCGCCGTTCGCCGTGTAGCTGTAGGAGCCGTCGGCGTTGATGACGAGCGTGCCGTAGGCGCCCTCGATCGTCGCGCTGCCATCGGTGACCGTCTGCACTTCGCCGGCACCGTTCTCGACCTGCGTGACCGTGGTGCCGGGAACCGCGCTGTCTTCACCCGCTTCTCCGTCCGCGGCGGCGTCGGGGTTGATGACATTCCCGCTGACCGGCGTGCCGGCGCCCGAGAAGGTGTGCTCCGTGACGGTCGCCGTGATGGAGGTGTCCTGGATGACCGTCAGCGTGTTGCTGAGCAGCGCCTCCGTGACCGCGCCGAGGACCGCATCGAGAGATGCACCCAGACCCAGAGAATTGAGGCCGTCCGTCAGGACTTCCACCAGCTCACCCGCACCGAGGTTGGTGGTGGTCTGAAGCACCGGCTCCAGAAGGTTCCGCACCACCGTTCCCAGCGGAAGTCCGATCCCGGGCAGGATCTCGCCGTTCAGCGCGGTCTCGACCGCATTCAGAACGAGCGCCTCGTTTTCCGTGCCCAGAACCACGCCGCCTTCGCCCAGTTCCTCGAGCGACAGGCCGTCGCCGTCCGTGTCGAGCAGGCTGCCCAGAGTGCTTTCGCCCTTGCGGACCACGATCGTGTAGTCGCCCGGCTCGAGCCCGGTCACATTGGCGACCAGCGTGTTGTCGCTGGTAACCCCGAGCACGCCCAGCCCGGCCACGTCGCCGAGCAGCGGATCGTTGCCGGTGGTCAGGACCCCGATCAGCTCGCCGGCCGCGTCGTAGATCTCGACATTGAAGGCGTCCGCCACCGCGAGCAGCGCCGTCTGGCTGACCTCGATCGCGATCTCACCCGACGATCCTTCGGCGATCGAGACCGCGATGCTGTTGGTGTCGTTGCCGTCGTCGAGCAGGCCGAGAACTTGCAGGTTCTCGTCGGTCACGGGCGCCTGGGTGACCGAGTCCCTGGTCCCCAGGTCCGCGGTGGCCGTATCGTTCACGGCCAGGAGAGCCGCGACCGTCACCGCGCCGAGCTGGGCGCTCGGTCCGGAGTTGCCGGCCGCGTCGGTCTGACGGACCTGCACCTCACCGGCGGCATATTCGCCGGCCGGAAGCTCGAAGCTGGTGTCCGTTCCGGCCGTCCAGTTCGTGCCGCCGTCGATCGAGTATTCCCAGGACGCTCCCGTCTCGAGACCGCTGATCCCGACCGTGCCGTCACTGGTGATGCCGTCGCCGTCGACGCCGGTATCGGTTTCGATAGCGACCCCAAGCGCTGCGGGCGGTGTAAGGTCCGGTGCCTCGGCAGCGGTTGGCGTGGACTCGTTGCCGGCAGCGTCGGTGGCGGTGACCAGAAGGTCCTCGCCGTCGACTTGCGCCGGGATCGTCACGCTGTAGGCGCCGTCTGCCCCGACGGTGCCGGTCCCAAGCTCGGTCGTGCCGTCAGGGGCGTAGACGGTGATCGTCGCACCGACCTCGCCCGTGCCGGTTACCGTGGTGCCGGTCGCGTCGTCCACGTCTGCGGTCGGCGCGGCGGGCGGTGTAAGGTCCGGCGCCTCGGCAGTGGTCGGCGTGGACTCGTTGCCGGCTTCGTCGGTGGCGGTGACCAGAAGGTCCTCGCCGTCGACCTGCGCCGGGATCGTCACGC